>CAZFEA010000121.1:5942-9120 GCA_964518085.1 uncultured Dehalococcoidia bacterium | reverse complement strand
GATACAGGGGGATTTTGCCTGTTTCTTAAATCCCCCTTAGTCCCCCTTTTTCAAGGGGGAGACTGCGGCATTTTCGGAGCAACACGAAAAAACGAATTAACACGAACATGGACGCCAATACCTGTCACCTGTCACTCGTTACCTTTTCCCTATTTCCCTTTTCCCTTTCGCCCTTTCCCTATCGCCCTTCCCGCATCCACGGTGAGATCACCGCCTTGATCGGATAAACATCCTTGTTGTGCCCGCCGACGGTGACCAGGGCTTCCTCGGTGCGTTCAACCGGATAGCGGTGGGTGACCATCTTTTCCAGGGGGTATTTCCTGGACTCCAGTATCCTGATGGCCACGTCCTTGGACCGGGAATCGCTGGAGAAGCCTCCCTGGATGCGCACCTCGCCCAGGGTTATCTTGTCCATCAGCAGGGGCGTCCGCGTTTCCGTGCCGGTGACGCCGCCGGACAGGATGGTCCCACACTTGCGGACAATCTCAACGGAACTTTGAAGCGCCGTGGGGCTGCCCGAGACATCGACCACCAGGTCGGCCATGTCGCCGCCGGTGATTTCCTTGACCGCGGCCGCCAGGTTTTCCTTTTCCACGTTGACGCAGTGGGTGGCGCCGAACTCGCGGGCCAGCTCAAGCCGTTCCGCGTCGATGCCCAGTCCGGTGACGATTATCTTCAACGCGCCGGCCTCCCTGGCGGCAATAGCGGCGCACAGTCCCTGCGGCCCCGGGCCCTGGATAACGACATTGTCCCCTATTTGACATCCGCCCAGGGTGCGCACCCAGTAGATGCCGTTGGATAGCGGGCTGAACAGCGTCCCCGCCTCCGGCGGCACTTCAGGGGCGATCTTCTTGGCAATGATGCCTTTGGTCAAATACAAGAACTGGGCATAGCCGCCCCAGAAATGGGGCGGCTGGTTGGCCGAGATGCTGATGCCGTATCCCCGGCGCTTCTGGCAGAAACGGGCTTCACCTTCGGCGCAGTAGCGGCATTGCCCGCATGGGATGCCGGCTTCCAGGGCGATCCGGTCACCCGCTTTCAGGCCGGTGGCTGCCGCCAGCTCGTCCCCGATCTGATACACCGTGCCCACGTTCTCGTGGCCCATGACCAGGGGGAAAACGGCCGCCTTGTAGAGGTTATCGTACCGCTTGGAATCGCTGACGCAGACGCCCGCGGCATCGACCCTGAGCAGTCCCGACCAGGGTCCGGCTTCAGGCAGTTCGAACTCCCGGACGGTTATCTGCCCGGGCCGCTCCATGACTGCTGCTTTGCCTTTCATCATGTTATTGCTCCAAAAACAACCGCGCTGTCTCCTCTCCCCTCGCGGGAGAGGATTAAGGTGAGGGGGTCACCCTCACCCCTTCGGCTTCGCTCAGGGCAGGCTCTGACCCTCTCCCATCGAGGGAGAGGGGACCGCGATTACGTGAAATCGCTATTTTCATACTTTGATAGTGCTCGCAAGCATGAGCGATTCCACCGGAAAACGACCGGTACCACAGGCGTCCTCGCCTGTGAGACATTTTTTTTGCTTTGGTGGCTGTCGCCAGCGCCCAAAACGAGTGCCATAGTTTATCGCGAAGAGGGAAAGCCCGTCAAACCGCGCCACTCGATATCATAGAAGACAGAAGACAGAAGACAGAAGATAGAAGATAGAAGATAGAAGCCAGGAGCTTGGGGGAGGGGCTACTGACTTCTGACTTCTGACTTCTGTCTTTTGCCATCCGGAGTTGGAAGTTCTATAATCCTGGCTGGCAGATAGTGCAGCATATACGAGGCATGCATGGCTACACCGACGCGTTACACCCCCGGGCAAATTGAAGACCTCTACCGCACCGGGCAGTGGCTCCGGATGTCCCTGGGCGACGTCTGGGATAACAATGCCCGGGAGATTCCCGACCGGGAAGCGGTAGTCGATAGTCACCGCCGCGAGACCTGGGAATCAGCCAAACGGGTTATCGATAACATGGCGAGGGGGATGCTCCGAATGGGGTTCGAGAAGGATGACGTCCTGGTGGTCCAGTTGCCCAACAGCGTGGAGCTGGTACTGCTGCGGGTGGCTTGCGAGAAGGCCGCGGTGCTTTGCCTGCCGGTGATGATCAACCTGAGGCAGCGGGAGGTGGAGAGAATCCTGGCTGCGGTAAAAGCCCGGGGCATGGTGATCCCGTTGGATTACCGCGGTTTCGACTATCATGGAATGGTGGCCGGCATCAGGGAACGACTGCCGGCGCTGGAACACGTGATCGTGATGGATGACGGCGGCCGTCCGCTGCCATCCGGGCGCGGTCTGTCCGGCCTGGAATCCCCGCTACCCGGCGTGGGCGTGACCCGTAGCGGCACGCTGCCGCGTGCCATCCCTGAATCGGCGCCACCGGGCGCGGGCGGACATACAGGCCCGCCCCTGCGGCCGTACCGTCCCGATGAAGTCTCGATGATCAATCATACCTCGGGCACCACCGGCTTCCCCAAGTTCGTCGAGTACCCCATGGCCGCCAGGCTGGCCCTCGGCCGCGGCTTCGTCGACACCTTCAAGCTGACCCGGCAAGACACCGTCTGCGCCATGGGCTCGGTGCCGGCGGGAGTGAACAACGTGGCCTATTTTGCCGCGCCCCAGGCCGGCGCCCGGGTAGTGATGCTGGAGCATTTCGAGGCCGGAGCGGCCTTCCGGGCCATTGAAAAGGAAAGGGTTACCGTTTGCTGCGGCGTGCCTGCCATGTATGCCCTGATGGTCAAGAACGAATTCCGGAGGGACTACGACCTCAGTTCGGTGCGGCTCTGGTGGTGCGGCAGCGCTTCCCTGCCCTATTCGCTGGCAGTCGAAGTGGAAGAGAAACTCGGCGCCACCATGGTCAACGGCTGGGGCGCGGCGGATTTCGGCGGCACCACCCTGGCCGACCCCGGGGATTCCAGGGAAAAGCGAATACTGACCGTGGGCCGGCCAAAGGCGGGAACGGTCATCCGCATCACCCGTGAAGACGGCGCCGAGGCCGCCCCGGGAGAGACCGGAGAGGTCTGGGGCAGCGGGCCGGCCGGCGCCACCGGCTATTACCTGGACCCGGAGGCCACCTGTCGTTCCTGGAAGTGCGACGGCTGGTTCAGGACAGGGGACCTGGGGTGGACCGATGGCGACGGCAACCTGGTCATCTCCGGCCGGAAAAAGACCGGCACCAACCGCATCATG
>CAZFEA010000121.1:4182-5922 GCA_964518085.1 uncultured Dehalococcoidia bacterium | reverse complement strand
TCTATCCCGCGGAACTGGAAGGCATCCTGGCGGCGCACCCGGGCGTCGCCGCCGTGGCGGCAGTCGGCACGCCCGACGAGGTAATGGGCGAGAAGGTTTGCATCTATGTCGTACCCAAACCGGGCTTCGAGCCGGCCCTGGCGGAGATAGTCGATTTTCTCCGTCGGCAGGACATCGCCCCTTACAAACTGCCGGAGCGTCTGGAAGTCGTCGCCGGCCTGCCCATGACCGCGGGAGGCCAGAAGGTGGACAGGAAAGCCCTGGCCGCTGACCTGGCGAGGAAAATGGCGGTTTCGTAACGGCGCGGTTTCCGCGCCCGGTTGTAGCCGCGGGCCGTTGGCCCGCTCTTGCATTCCGGTGATCCGGTAAGACAGGCTTTCCAGCCTGTCGCCAGGGTCCTGTCGTCCGTACGGGATTGCCTCGTCCGCCTCGGGCGGACTGGCAATCGCCGCTTGGTAGCGGAACGGTCTCCGCGCCTGGTTTATAGCCGCGGGCCGTTGGCCCGCCCTTGCATTTCCGGTGACACGAATAAGGCTAAAAAGGAGGAGAACACCAATGTCGCTGCGCAAACTGGTAATGTCCGTATCAATCTTTGCCCTGGTCCTGGCGGCCTCCTGCGCCCCGTCGGCGGCCCCACCGCCGCCTCCTGGTCCGGCGGTCAAGGAGTCCCCGGCGGCGAAGGCCCCCTGGGAAGAGAAATGGGAAAAGACCGTGGCCGCCGCCAGACTGGAAGGCGCCGTCTCCATCTACACCGTCTGGCGTCCGGAGACCAGGACCAACCTGGCCCCCGCCTTCAAAGAAAAGTTCGGCATCAACATCGAGTTTACCCCCTTCAGCCGGGGCGCCGACCTGCTGCCCAAGGCGCAGACCGAGCAAAGGGCGGGGTTATTCCTGGCCGATGTCTTCGGCGCCGGCAATCCCACCCTGATCGCCACCATGAAGCCGGCCGGCGTGCTGGCTTCCATCAAGCCGCTGCTCATCCTTCCCGAAGTCCTCGACCCGAAAGCCTGGCGCGCCGGCGCCGTGCCCTTTACCGACCAGGACGGCATGGCGGTGCCTTTGCGGGGTGTTGTCCTGCGCTCGGTAGTCTTCAATTCCGACCTGGTCAAGGACGGTGAGATTACCGGCCTCAAGGACCTGCTGAAACCGCAGTTCCGGGGCAAGATCGCCGTAAACGACCCCTCGGTCCCGGGGCCGGGCAATGCCCTGTTCACCCACCTGGACCATGACCTCTGGGGGGAAGCGGCTACGGTTGATTTCCTGCAGGGGCTGGTGCGCGACCAGAAAGCCGAAATACAGCGGGACAACCGCATGCTGATGGAGTCGACCGCCCGGGGCAAGTTCGCCATTGCCGTGGCGGTCACCACCGACGAGGTCACCAATTTCATGGCCATGGGCGCCCCGGTGAAAATTGCCGCCGTGCCCGAAGACAATTACGCCACCTCCGAGGCCGGCGCCCTGGGCGTACCGCCGAAATTCGCCCATCCCAATGCTGCCGCGGTGCTGGTCAACTGGCTGCTGACCATGGAGGGCCAGGCCGTCTTCCTCAAGGGGTTCAAGGGTCCCGGGTCGCGGGCCGATGTTTCAGTGGAAGGCCTGGGCCTGAACCCGGCCTTTGTCCCTGAGCCGGGCAAGAAGTATTTCACCGAGACCGAGGACTGGCTCAAGTCCTCAGCCACGCGGCTCACCCGGGCGAGGCGGCCGAGCTTAGCCTCGAGGCTGGTCGCCGGGAATGGGCGC
>CAZFEA010000121.1:0-4172 GCA_964518085.1 uncultured Dehalococcoidia bacterium | reverse complement strand
GGACCTGCGTTCGCTTGACGCGTGGGATACCCGGTACCAGAGGCGTCACCGCCTGTGGGACATTCTTGCTCGCGGTGAACGTACTTTGAACAGGGATTGAAACCCGCCGGAAGCGGTCTTATACTATCGGCGGGAAGCTTCAAAAGGAGGCAATCCGTGGCCAATAACCATAACGGCAGGCTTGAGCTCGGCGCCCTGGAAAACTGGCGCGGAAATGAAAGAAAACCGCAAATCGGCGTTTCAAGCACTGTTGAAGACCATGCTGCTTCACCTGATGACCGGAGAGGTGCGGCTGCGGGGAATATAGTGGAGCAAGGTATTCCTCAATGAAACAGGCAGAAGTAGTTGCTGCCCTGACAGGACGTCGCGAGGAGTTGCACCGGCTGGGGGTGCGGTCGCTGGCCCTGTTTGGCTCGGTAGCCCGCGGCGAGGCCGGCCCCCGGAGTGACGTTGACCTTCTGGTGGAGGTGACCCGACCCATGGGGCTGTTTGGCCTGCTTCGCACCCAGCAATTCCTTGAGCAACAACTGGGCGGGACCCCCGGTCCACCTCGTTATGAAGGGGGCGGTGCTGGAGGACCTCAAAGATGACATCTTGAAGGAATCGGTGCGTGTCATCTAAGGGAAAGTGGAAGTTCCGCCTGCGGCACATACTGAAAGTTAATGGAAGAGATTGAATCCTGCCGCCTTAGGCCAGGAACTCGCCGCACCAGGACTTCTCAAAGGAGTAGGTCTCGTCGGTCATGTCGGTGAGGCTCAGGGTGCGGAAGCCGGCTTTTTCGTGCCAGAGGATGAAATCCTCCCGCTTGGGGACGAGGTGGATGCTCGAGGGTACGGGGTGACCGCTCCACGATCGGAAGCTGGCGGAAAACAGTAGACCTCCGGGCGCGAGTATCCTCTTTATTTCAACCAGGGCCGCCGGCTTGTCTTCGTCGGGATAGGAATGAAGGCCCCAGTAGAAATTCACAGCGCCGAAGGAATGGTCGCGGACGGGCAGCGCCGGCAGGAGGCTTCTGGCCATTTCGATGGGCACTGCTGTCTCCTTCGCCCTTCGCAGCGCAATTAGCAGGGAATAGCGGTTGGGTTCCAGGAGCACCACCCTGAACCCCCGCGCCCCGAGCCACAGGCTGTCCCGGCCGTGACCTCCGCCGACATCGGCAACCGGGGCGGACGGGTGGCATTTTTCAGCCATTCCCCGGGCTGCCCAGCTTGGCTGCCAGCCGGTGCGGCCCAGCCAGAAGCCGGCCCATCGCTTTTGCGACTCATCGCCGGCGCTGAACATGTTCGGGGCTTGTCATCCGCGTCACCATCATGGTGACACGTCCTCGCCGGCAGCCTTTCTCAGTGCGGCGCGGCCGGCCGCGGTATAGGCACCGGCCAGAATCGCCGCAATATTGGTTTTTCCGATAGAAAACGGGGCATTGCCCAGCCTCTTGAGAACGGCATTATCCACCTCGGGCCGCCCCGGTTCAACCGTGAAGGAATCCAGGGCTTCGCCGGCCTCCCAGAAAGTGCCCAGGCACCCATCGAGAGGGGCCACGCCGCTTTCTTTGCCGGAGTCGAGGGCAACAGCCAGCGTCCCTTCCTCGGAACTCAGTGCTGCGCCGCGCTTTTCCCGGAGCGCTTTGATAATCTCTTCCCTGGTGCGACCCCGGAGCTTGAAAATCAAGAATGGGTCATCGTCGAACCTCTCGGCAATTATGTAATAGACGGCGGCGATATGTTTGCAGGGGTTCGCCCAGTCCGGGCAGGAACAATTGGTCACCAGTTCCTTGGCCGAGGTGGGGAAAAGCGGGATTTTTGCTTCCCCGAAGGCATTTTCGATGTTCTGCGGCATTTCACCGGAAAGCAGTCTGGCGGCGAAAACAGCCTGGGCGGCCATCGCATCTGTTACTTTGTCCCAGTCGTTTTCCGAAAGTGGGTTGAGGGCAATACTTATCGCATAGGGGTGCGGCCGGGTACCCTGGACTTTGGCCCGGATGATTCCTTTTTCAATATCGAGAGATACCACCTGGCCCTTCCGGGCGTAGGAGCGGCCGCGTCCCAGTCTTGCCCCCAGGCCAAAGGACTCGAGTATCCCGATCCACCGCTTCGACCACCAGGTGCTGCCGATGGCTCCCCGCTGTGTTTTGGCCTTGATGCCATCCTTTACAGGCTTTGGCGGCAGCCGGACATAGTCCCAATATTCCCAGTGACCCATGTTACTCCTCGCTCACTGCTTCACGGTCCAGGCTGAAGATATTCTTGAGCTGCTCGGTGGACATTTCGGTAAGCCAACCCTCGCCGGTCCCGATTATGCTTCCGGCCAACTCCTTTTTCTTCTCGATCATTTCGTCGATGCGCTCCTCCAGGGTTCCCAGGCAAACAAACTTGTGTACCTGGACATTCTTTTTTTGGCCGATGCGGAAGGCCCTGTCCGTGGCCTGGTTTTCCACGGCGGGATTCCACCACCGGTCAAAGTGAAAAACATGGTTGGCGGCGGTAAGGTTGATGCCCAGTCCGCCGGCTTTGAGAGACAGGATGAACAGGGGCGGACCGCGATGATCGTCCTGGAAGCGCTGGACCATGGCCTGGCGCTGTTTCTGGCTGACGCCGCCATGGAGGAAGATGACCTCCCGCCCAAAGGTTTCTTCAAGATGGGCCTGAAGCAAAGCGCCCATCTCGGCAAACTGGGTAAATATCAGGGTCTTGTCGCCCTCCGCCAGGATTTCTTCGAGCATTTCTTCCAGACGGACAAGCTTGCCTGAACGCCCGGGCAGTTTGCTGCCGTCCTGGAGGAAATGCGCCGGGTGGTTGCAGACCTGCTTGAGTCTTGAAAGGGCGGATAGCACCATCCCTTTGCGCTGGATTCCGGCGGAATTCTCAATTTTATCCAGCATTTCACTGACCACTGCCTGGTAAAGCGTCGCCTGCTCCCGGGTAAGGTTGCAGAACACCTTCATTTCCATCTTTTCGGGCAGGTCCTGGATGATGCTCCGGTCGGTCTTCAAGCGCCGCAGGACAAAGGGCTGGATCAGCCGCTTCAGTGTTTCCGCGCGAGCAGGGTTGCGGTACTTTTCGATAGGGACGGCAAAATTGGTGTGAAAATCCTGCTGCGACTTAAGGTATCCGTCGTTGAGGAAATCCATGATCGACCAGAGTTCCGAGAGATGGTTTTCTACAGGTGTGCCGGTCAGAGCCACCCTGTAATCGGCCTGAAACGTTCTGATCGCCCGGGTCTGCTTGGCCGCGGGGTTCTTGATGTTCTGGGCCTCGTCGAGGGCGATGCAGTCCCAATGGACTCCGGAGAAGAGTTGCTCGTCCCGGTGCGCCAGAGCGTAGGTGGTGATCACCAGGTCATGCTTTCCGGCCGCTACGGCGAATTTCTTTACCGACAACCGGTTGGCGCCGTGATGAACCAGCACCTTGAGCGATGAGCCGAAGCGCTCGACTTCTTTTTGCCAGTTGCCTACCACCGACATCGGACAAATTAGCAACGTTGGACGAGGCCCGGACTTTCCCCGCCGGGCGCTCCGGTCATGGAGCATCAGGGCAATGAACTGGATCGTCTTCCCCAATCCCATGTCGTCGGCAAGACACGCTCCCAGGCCGAACTGCTTCAAGAAGGCCAGCCACGAAAGGCCCTTGACCTGATAGGGGCGCAGCTTGCCGTTAAAAGTCGGGGGAGGCTTAATCTGGGGCATTCCGGCGCCGCCGGATAGCTTGTGCAAGATATTACCGACCCACCCCTCGCCCCTGATTCCCGCGACGGGCAGGCCAACTTCAGAACCTTCCCGCCCCAGACCGATCCTCAGGGCTTCGGCTAACCTCATTTCGCCCCCGTCATGCTTCTTCCGGAAAAAGGCCATTGCCGCCTCTATTTCCTCGGGTTTGAACTCCACCCATTGACCCCTCACCCTGACCAGGGGCACTTTCAGTCCCACCAGCTTCTTGAATTCTTCCGGCGTAAGGGCCTCATCGCCCAGGGCTATTTCCCAGTCATAGGCCAGGACACTGTCCATGCCGAAAAGCCCCGATCCCGTTGCCTTTGCCGAGGCTCCCGGTTTCAGCTTCAAGGTGACATTGAAACGGGCGGAAGGCTTTTGCCACCACGGTGGGACCAGGACGCCGAACCCCGACTGTTCCAGGGGCGGGGCGTACTGGCGAAGGAAGGAGTATGCCTGGTCGGTCGTC
>CAZFEA010000120.1:1335-9188 GCA_964518085.1 uncultured Dehalococcoidia bacterium | reverse complement strand
GGGATTTTGCCTGTTTCTTAAATCCCCCTTAGTCCCCCTTTTTCAAAGGGGGAGGCGGCGCTATTTTCTGAGCAAGTTAAATTACCGGTAGCATCCGCCTCTGGCGGATCCCCGCCTGTGAGACAGGGTTTTTCTTCTTTGGATGTGCTCGCAAGCAGGCATGAGGGAATACCTTGAGCTTTTGAGGTTAGGTAAAGATACGCATTGTCCCCGCCTGGTCAACCGGGTTAACATTTAACCTGTAACTTGTATTTGTTACTTGTTACTTGTTACTTGTTACTTGGAACCCGACGGAGGTAACCATGGAACCGACCAGGACGGCGGCTTTCGATCCCGGGCGAGCAGTATACCCTGAAACGGCAAGGATGACGGTCGAGGAACTGAAGAAAAAACTGGACCGGAAAGAACCCGTGTTTATCATTGATACGCGGAGCTCGATAACCTGGCGCGAGTCAGAAGTGAAACTGCCCGGGGCGGTGCGGTTTCATTACCAGGACCTGGAGGAAAACATCGATGCCGTGCCCCGGGGCCGGCCCATCGTGATCTACTGTACCTGAACCAACGAGGCTTCCAGTGCCCGTGCGGCACAGATATTGACGGACCGGGGTTTCAAGGACGTTTACGCCCTCAAGGGTGGGTTCGATGCCTGGAAGGAAGCGGGTTATCCCACGGAACGAAAGTCCTGATGTTATCCACCCTGTAGCCGCGAGCCATGGCGGGGAGCAACGCATGGATGAAACCGGTGTCTCACAGGCACGGCGGCCTGTGGTACCGGCGATTTTCGGGGGAAACCGCACGGCTATGTTAATGCGGAACAGAAATCCCTGCTTGGGCGGGCGAGCCGCTCCACCCCGGCGAGGCAACCTCGCCGCTACCCTCTGGCCTTACAGACTCCGGTAGCGGTTGGTTATCGGCAGTCGCCGGTCTTTGCCAAAGGCCCGCGGCGTGATCTTGATGCCCGGAGCGGCCTGGCGGCGTTTGTATTCATTCTTGTCGACCATCTCCATTACTTTCCTGGCGATTTCTTTGTCGAAGCCCATAGCCAGGATCTGCCTGATGTCCCGGTCCTCTTCGACATATGCTTCCAGCAACGGGTCCAGCAGGTCGTAGGGCGGCAAGGTATCGGTGTCTTTTTGATCCGGCCTCAACTCGGCCGTCGGGGCCTTTTCGAACACCGACCTGGGAATAATTTCCCTGCCGGCCCGGGCATTGCGATAGCTGCTCAACTTGTACACCATGGTTTTGGGTACGTCCTTGATAATGGCAAACCCGCCGGCCATGTCGCCATAAAGAGTGCAGTAGCCGGTGGCTATTTCGCTCTTATTTCCCGTGGTAAGGACCAGCCACCCAAACTTGTTGGAGAGGGCCATCAACAGGTTGCCGCGAATGCGCGCCTGGATGTTTTCTTCGGCTGTTCCGGGTTCAGTATCTGTGAACTCCTCGCTGAGGGTTGACAGATAAGTGTCATGAATGGCGTGGATGGGGATATGTTTGGCGGTGATACCCAGGTTTTTCGCCAGCAGGGTTGCATCCTGGTGGCTTGCTTCAGAGCTGAACCGTGAAGGCATGAGTAGTCCGATGACGTTGGTCTTGCCCAGGGCGTCGACGGCGATAGCGGCTACCAGGCTGGAGTCGATCCCTCCGGACAGACCGATTATTACCTTCTTGAAGCCGTTTTTGTGGACGTAGTCCCGGGCGCCCAGGACGAGGGCCGAGTATATTTCGGCTATGGTGTTATGAACGTACGGTTCGTGGACTCCCAGTTCCCGCTTGACCGGCGAAAGGCTTGCCGGCGAAACCATGATCCGGGGTGCAGGGATACGCGGCTGTTCATACAGGAATTTTTCCTTGCGCAGGCGTGGCGCGTGAAGGCGGGCACGGAAAACGTTCTCGATCGGCAGGTCGATCATGATAAGTTCTTCTTCGCAGGTCTTACCCTCGGCGAGGAGCTTCCCCTGCTCATCGTAGACCATGCTGCCGCCGTCAAAAACCAGCTCATCCTGGCCGCCGACCAGGTTCACATAGGCCACGATGACGGTATGATCGCTGGCCCTGGTGGAGATCATCTTATGCCTGAACTCGCATTTACCTGCATGAAACGGCGAGGCATTGATGTTGACGATAAGCTCGGCGCCGGCGTTTACCTGGGCGGCGTGCGGGCCCGTGGGATACCAGATATCCTCGCAGATGTTGACGCCCACGGTAATGCCGGCGATGGTCCATACCGGCCATTCATTGCCTTCCTGGAAATAGCGGTTTTCGTCGAAGACGCCGTAGTTGGGCAGGAAAGTCTTGTGGTAGGTGCCGGCCAGCTTGCCGTCCCACAGGATTGCGGCAGCATTATAAATGTCGGCCTTCGGTTCGACAAACCCAAGGACCACCCCGATGCCCTGGGATGCTTTGGCGATCTCCTGCAGCCGGTCAACGGTGTCTTTGAGGAACTGTGGTTTGAGCAGCAGGTCCTCGGGAGGATATCCGGTCAGGGCCAGTTCGGGAAAGGCTATCAGGTCGACCTGGCTGGCGCGGGCGGCTCGAATGAAGCTGAGGATCTTCTTGGTATTGTTCTCCAAATCCCCGACAGAGGGATTTATCTGGCCCAGGCCGAGTCTAAATTGACGCAATGTGACCGATCCGTTACAAGATGGGCAAATACCGTTTTAGTTCGTAGTCGGTAACCGCGGTCCGGTATTTGTCCCATTCGATCTTTTTATTCTCAATAAAGCTGAAGAATACATGGTCTCCCAGGCACCTGCGGACCAGGTCGCTTTTGGCGGTCAGTTCAAGGGCTTCGTGCAGGCTTCCGGGAAGCGTCCGAATGCCCCGGCTGGCCCTTTCCTCTTCGGACATCTGGAAAACATTTTGCTCCACCGGCTCGGGAGGTTCCATGTTCTTTTCGATGCCATCCAGGCCGGCGGCCAGCATAACGCTGAAAGTGAGGTATGGATTGCAGGCCGGGTCCGGCGAGCGGTACTCGATGCGGGTGGCTTTTTCCCTGCCCGGCTGGTACTCGGGTACCCGGATAAGATCGGAGCGGTTTCGCCGCGCCCATGAGAGGTATACCGGGGCCTCATAGCCGGGCACCAGCCTCTTGTAAGAATTTACCCACTGGCTGGTTATGGCGGTTATTTCCGGGGCGCGGGCCAGAAGGCCCGCCAGATAGGACCGGGCTACATGCGAAAGGTGGTACTTGTCCTTTTCGTCAAAAAATGCGTTTTTGTCGCCTTTGAAAAGGGATTGGTGGACGTGCATGCCGCTGCCGTTGATGCCGAAAACAGGCTTGGGCATAAATGTGGCGTAGACGCCGTGCTTATGGGCAATCTCTTTGACTACGATACGATAAGTCATGACATTATCGGCCATGGTCAGGGCATCGGTATAGCGCATGTCTATCTCATGCTGGCTGGGAGACACCTCATGGTGACTGTATTCAATGCCGATGCCGACGGATTCCAGGGTCAGGACCGTTTCCCGGCGCAGGTCCATGGCAGCGTCCAGGGGCGTCATGTCGAAGTATCCCCCCAGATCGAGGCCCTGGGTTGTATCCGAGTTTTTGAAATAGAAATATTCGAGTTCGGGACCGACATAGAAGGTGTAGCCCGATTCCGCGGCTCTCTTGAGATTCCTTTTCAACACGCCGCGCGGGTCTCCCTCGAAAGGCTGTCCTCCGGGGACCAGAATATCACAAAACATCCTGCCCACGGCGGCATGATCGGTGGGACGCCACGGCAGAACAGTAAAGGTGGTGGGGTCGGGCAAGGCCACCATGTCGCTCTCATCTATGCGGGCAAAACCTTCAATGGAAGATCCGTCAAAGCCCATGCCCCCCTCAAGCGCCCCCTCCAGTTCCTCTACGGTTATGGAAAAACTCTTCAAGAAGCCAAGGATATCGGTGAACCACAACTTGATAAACTTAACTTCCCGTTCCTTGCACTTCTTGAGGACGAATTCCTTGGCTTTATCGAGGTCATTTGCTGGGGAAGTCATGAAGCAACCTCCAATTGTTGAATGTTAAATCATAACATATCAACGTGGAGGTTAAAACAGTCCGTAGCGGCACGCTGCCGCGTGCCTCAGTCTGAACAGTCAAACAGTCTCCCATCCGCCTTCTATCTCGAACTTCCCGCCTCCAACCTCCAAACAGCCCGTGGGGCAGGTTGGCTCCACACAACCTGCCCCACGGGCTTCGGTACCGTCAGTTGTCAAAATAAATGTGCCAGCGCTGCTGACCCTTCCCTAGATGTCGAAGTAAAGCTGGAACTCCTGGGGATGGGGGCGGATGGCAATCTGGAGATGGTCGTTCAAGCGCTCTTCGATGATCTTTTCGACGGCGTCATCGGGGAATATCGGCCGCAGGTAGTCATGGTCTTCTTCGAGGCACTGGGCGGCTTCTTTCAAGCTGCCGGGAAGCTCCTTGATACCAAGCTGGTGCCTCCGTTCCGGGGAAAGCTTGTAAATATCGTCATCAACCGGATTGCCGATGTCGATCTTGTTCTTGATGCCATCGAGGCCGGCGGCAAGAATGGCGGCGAAGCACAGGTACGGGTTAGCCGAAGGGTCGGGCGTTCTGAATTCGAGCCTCTTCTTGGCCTTGTTCCTGGGACCCTTCTGATACACGGGAACCCTGACGTTGGCCGAGCGGTTGCGCCGGCTCCAGGCGATATACACCGGGGCCTCGTAGCCCGGGACCAGCCGGCGGAACGAGTTAGTGGTGGGATTGGTTATGGCGGTCAGGGACCGGCTGTGCTTCATTAATCCGCCGCCAAAGTATTTGGCAAGCTGGCTTAACTCGGCATAAGGCTCGTCGGGGTCATAGAAGAGGTTCCTGCCATTTTTCCACAGGCTTACATGGACATGCATCCCTGACGCATTGTCCATGAACACGGGTTTGGGCATGAAGGTAGCCACCATGTTGCGCTGGGCGGCCAGGTTCTTGATGACAAACTTGTAGGTCTGCACCTTGTCGGCCATCACCGTCAGCGTGTCGAAAAACATGTCGATTTCGCACTGTCCGGCGGTGGCCACTTCGTGGTGGTGGGCATCGCACTTGACGTTAAAATGATCGCCGAGAGTCGTGCAGCATTCGCTGCGGTAGTCCATTAGCGTGTCCTGCGGTGGGACCGGGAAGTAGCCCTCTTTGAACCGGATGGGATATGTGCGTCCATTCCATGCCGCCTCCCTGGACTCAATCTGATAGCCCTGACCCTTGTAGGGCTGCATTACGTCCCACTGCACGCTATCGAAGACAAAGAATTCGAGTTCAGGACCCCAGTATGAAAGGTCGTAGCCCATGTCCTTGACCGCCTTCTCCGCCCGCTGGGCGATGGCCCTCGGGTCGCGGGAAAAGCGGTCCCCGCCAAAACCCCACCAAACATCACACAGCATCCTGGCAGTCTTCAGGTGCTCCGGGGTCCAAGGAATCACGGCAAAGGTGGCTGGATCGGGACGCAGCATCATGTCCGATTCCTGGATGTCCACAAAGCCCCTGATGGATGACCCGTCGAGCTTGGGTACCCCTTCCTCGAATGAACCTTCGTCGAGTTGCTCACTGGGAATGGTGACGTGCTGAAGCCGTCCGGGCAGATCGGTAAACTGGAGATCAATGAACTTGACGTTTTCCTTTTTGATTTTTTCCAGTACCGGGTCGAAGGGACGGGCCGCCTGCCTTGTTTTCTGCTGTGTGGAGCTTGGCATTGGTTTTCTATCTCTCCTTGGTATTATTTTTCGGACTCGATCCGTTTCGGCGCCCTGATAGGCAGCGCTGCCCAGGCAATCACCTGGGCCAGAAAAGCTACCCCTGCAATTAGAAGCTCAATGCTCATTGTTGTCCTCCTGGACGAATCTGCTCAAGCTAACGCCCGGCCTTTGTCTGGCGGGCGTCGCTCGATGCAGATAGTCTAGAAGACATGTGTTTCCAAAGTATTACGATGGTGTGAAAAGTTGGAAATAAAAAGGTAACAGGTTATCACTGATACGCCTGTTCCCCATGTTGTGAAATATCCAGGCCGCTCATCTCGTCATCGTTGTGCACGTTCAACCCCATGGTCCTGTCCAGCACCTTCAACAGGATGAAAGTCATGAAGTAGGTGTAGAGTCCAATCACCACTGCCGCCAGAAGCTGTACGTAGAATTGCCCTGGGTTACCAGCCAGCAGCCCGTCCCCCCCGGATGAATTAACCGCGGTGCTGGCGAAGATGCCGGTGGCAAGAATGCCCCAAACACCCCCGACGCCATGGCAGCCGAATACGTCGAGGGAATCGTCGAAGCCGAGCCTGGCGCGTAACCGGCAGGCCATAAAGCAAAAGATGCCGCCCCCGAGTCCGATGAGCAGCGCCGCTGCCGGATTGATGTATCCCGAGGCTGGTGTTACCGCCGCCAGACCGACGACACCTCCCGAGACTGCCCCGATGGCGCTCGGTTTGCCGCCCCGCCACCAGGCCAGAGTCATCCACGTCAGGGCGCCCATAGCGCCGGCGGTGTTGGTTACCACGAAGGCGCTGGTGGCCACCGCCCCGGCGGCGAGGGCGCTGCCGGCATTGAAGCCGAACCAGCCAAACCAGAGCATGCCGGCACCCAGGAGAACGAAGGGGACGTTGTGGGCGTCCATGGGTTCCCTGCGGAACCCCAGGCGGGTCTTGAAGGTGAGGGCGGCGGAAAGAGCGGCTATTCCCGAGGTGATGTGGACAACGGCGCCGCCGGCAAAGTCCAGGACACCCAGATTGCGCAGCCACCCACCGGAGGCCCATACCCAGTGAGCTACCGGATCATAAACGAAGGTTGCCCACAGCAGTATGAAGATCATGAAGGTCTTGAACTTCATCCTCTCGGCAAAAGCCCCGGTGATCAGCGCCGGGGTTATGATGGCAAACATGAGCTGGAATACCATGAAGGCCTGGTGGGGGATAGTGGGTCCGTAGTCCTGGTTGGCCTCCAGTCCGACACCGCGCAGTCCAAACCATTCTATGCCTCCAATGATTCCGGCTTTGTCCGGACCGAAGGCAAGGCTATAGCCGAAGAGTACCCATTGCACGCTGATCAGGGCAATTATGATGTAGCTCTGGAATATGGTTGCTGTGGCATTCTTCCTCCGCACCATCCCCCCATAGAAGAATCCCAGCGCCGGCGTCATTAACAACACCAGCGCCGAGGCGGTCAATATCCAGGCGGTATCGCCTGCGGAAATTTCCAAGGGCACGTCTCCATAGCTATCGCTGCCGATGACGGCGCGCGATAGTCAATGGAGACAAGTATATAAACGAAATGTTACCAAAATGTTACAGAATTGTAACGAATTTCGAGTAGTCAGTAGTCAGTAGCCAGTAGATCCACTGACTCCTAACTCCCAACTCCCAACTCCTAACTCCTTTGCCCTTTGCCCTTTGCCCTTTGCCCTTTGCCTTTTCCCTTTCCCCTTTTCCCTTTTCCCTTATAGCACCTGTTCCCCTCTTTCGCCGGTGCGCACCCGGATGGCTTCGCTGACCGGGGTAATGAAGATCTTGCCGTCGCCGATCACCCCCGTCCTGGCGGCGTTCATAATGATGTCCACTGCCCTTTCGCGGTCCTGGTCCTTCACGACAAGCTGCAGTTTCACCTTGGGCAACATATCTATTTCCACTTTTTCGCCCGTCCGTCCGGCGTGGATTATCCCTTTTTGCACCCCGCGGCCGGTTACCCCGATGACGTTGAGTCCCATGAATCCCTGGGCTGCCAGGGCATTCTTCACCGCTTCCAGTTTCTCGGGCCTGATGATGGCTTCTATTTTCTCCATACTTTCTCCTATGCTTGATAGGCCGGTTCGCCATGCTGGGCGACGTCCAGTCCGGCCAGCTCTTCCTCGGGTGCGACGTTAAGGCCCA
>CAZFEA010000120.1:0-1325 GCA_964518085.1 uncultured Dehalococcoidia bacterium | reverse complement strand
AACAGGAAAGTGACTCCGAAGGAATACGCCCAGGAAATGGCCACCGTCGCCAGTTGGATAAGGAATTGTCCCGGGTTGCCGGCGAAGAGCCCGTTAGCTCCTGCCGGGTTGACGGCGGTGGTGGCAAATAGCCCGGTGGCGAGAGCGCCCCAGGTGCCGCCCACTCCGTGACAGCCCCAGACATCGAGGGAATCGTCAAATCCCTTTTTGGCGCGGAACTGGCAGGCCAGGAAGCAGAATATCCCCGCGCCCAGGCCAATGAGGATGGCGGCTGCCGGACCGACAAAGCCGGCCGCCGGGGTGATGGCCACCAGTCCCACCACTGCCCCCGATGCGGCGCCAATGGCGCTGGGTTTGCCGCCGCGCCACCAGCTCATGGTCATCCAGGTAAGCGCTCCCATTGCCGCGGACGTGTTGGTGGTTACAAAGGCGTTGGTAGCCAGCGCCCCCGAGCCCAGAGCGCTGCCGGCGTTAAATCCAAACCAGCCGAACCACAGTATGCCCGCGCCCAGGATTATGAAAGGCACGTTGTGTGGTTCCATTGGTTCCTTCCGGTAGCCAAGGCGTTTCTTGAAGGCCATGGCCGCCACCAGCGCGGCGACCCCGGAGCTGATATGGACCACGGTGCCGCCGGCAAAATCCATGGCGCCCAAGTTTCGCAGCCAGCCGCCCACTCCCCATACCCAGTGGGCGATGGGGTCATAGACAAATGTGGCCCACAGAAGGGTGAAGATCAGGAAGGTCTTGAATTTCATTCTTTCGGCAAAAGCGCCGGTAATCAGGGCCGGGGTTATGATGGCAAACATAAGCTGAAAGGCCATGAATGCCTGGTGGGGGATCGTTGCCGCGTAGTCTTTGTTGGCCTCCAGGCCGACCCCCCGCAGCCCGACCCATTCCAGCCCCCCGATTATGCCGCCTTTATCGGGACCAAAGGCCAGGCTGTATCCTATCAGCACCCACTGGACGCTGATCAAAGCCACGATGATGAAGCTCTGGAAGATGGTGGCAACCACATTCTTCCTGCGTACCATGCCTCCGTAGAAAAAACCCAGCGCCGGTGTCATCAGCAAAACCAGGGCTGCCGACGTAAGAATCCAGGCGGTATCGCCCGTGTCGATATTCATATGCCATTTCCTTTTCCCAGAATTTTTCAGGCAATGGGTCCCCCGGTACATTCAAAGCGCCCGGCTTGCCTGATGGCGAATAGTCTACGTATCACATGTTTCCAAAAAATTTCGCCGGTGTTAAATCTTGGAAATAAGCAGTCATGCCCCTTGCCAGGGGGCGCCATCAAGGATGAAAATGGCCTATCATCGCGAGGAGAC
>CAZFEA010000119.1:8052-9209 GCA_964518085.1 uncultured Dehalococcoidia bacterium | reverse complement strand
CAGGCAAAATCCCCCTGTATCCCCCTTTTGCGAAAGGGGGAGGTAAACCGGGTCTTCTCGCGTTGATAGGCCATTTTCATCCTTCATGGTACCCGCCGCAAGCGGGCATGGGTGCTTGTCACTTGTTACTTCGCCGGTGGCGCCGGATTAACCAGCCCCTGGGCCACCGTCCTGGGAATGAAGCTGGCCAGCTCTTCCTGGGACCAGATGCCGTCCTTCCTGAATATCGACCGGACTTCTTCCGGCTCGGAATAGAGCGAGACCTTGTTGGCGGTAACGTTAAAAGTGCGCCCGTTGATATTGGCCGCGGCATCGGTGCACAGGAAAACGATAAACGGGGCGATGGATTCCGGCCCACCCATATTTAAATAGTCCTGGAACGCCGCCTGGCTCATCAGGCCGCTTTCAACACGCTTGCGCAGTCCTGCCTCCACTTCAGCACTGGCAGTCATCCGGGTCCTGGCGGTGGGGGCGATGGCGTTGCAGGTTATGCCGGAGCGGCCGACTTCGAGGGCAGTAGCCCGGGTGAGTCCCACCAGGCCCGCCTTCGAGGCCCCGTAGTTGACGTGTCCCACGGTGCCCCGGAAAGCATCAGAAGTTATGTTGATTATCCTGCCCCATTTTTGTTCCCGCATCAATCCGGCGGCGAACTTGGTGCAGGCGAAAGCGCCTTTGAGCACCACATCCAGCAGGAAGTCCCAGTCATCCTCCGTCAGGTTCCAGACCATTTTTGCCCGGTCGACACCGGCATTGTTTACCAGGATATCGATACGACCGAACTTCTCGACGGCGGTCTTGATGAGCCTTTCGCAGTCCTGGAACCTGGCCATGTCGGCAAAACAGGGAAAGGCTTCGCCTCCGGCGTCGCCAATAGCCCTGGCAACGGTCTCGGCATCGCCTCCCTCGGTCCCCGGCTTACGGTTATTGGTGATAACCCGGGCGCCTTCTCTGGCCAGGCCCATGGCTATGCCGGCGCCGAGGCCCTGCCCGGACCCGGTAACGACAGCGACTTTGCCTTGAACAACTCCCATGGTGAGAGCTCCTTTCTGCGATGAGTAGTCAGTAGACAGTAGTCAGTAGACAGTAGTGGCATCCGCCAGAGGCGGACCGCGTGCCGGGCAGAAGCCAGTAGCCAGTGCCTTTCCCCTTTTGCCTTT
>CAZFEA010000119.1:6523-7952 GCA_964518085.1 uncultured Dehalococcoidia bacterium | reverse complement strand
GACGGTTGCATTGCCCGGGACCACCTTTTCCCCCTTGGGGTTTTCCGCCCAGACATCGCAATCGATCAGGTGCTTTCCGCCGTCGACGTACTTCCTGGTGACCTTCCCCTTGCAGGTTATGGGCTCGCCGGGGAAAAGCATACCCCGGTAGCTGCAGCCGAACTTCTTGAGCTGGCTGAGTTCGCCAATCCAGTCGGTGAGCAACTGGCCAAGGTAAGAAGCGGTCAGCCATCCGTGCACTATCACCCCCGGCAGTCCAGTGCTAATGGCGAAATCCTTATCATAATGTATCTGGTAGTAATCGCCGGAGGCGCCGGCCCATTTCACCAGTTGCTGGGTGCTGGGGGTTTTGACCAGAGGGGGAATCTCGGCGCCGACTTCTACGTCCTCGAAGTATATTTGTCCAGCCATGAATTTTCTCCTGGGCGTGCTAAGTCCCGATATTCTATGGGTAGCCGGGCTCGTCCCGGAGCCCGGTGAGCGTATCCGATTCGGGGTCGGGGACGACCCCGAATACCGCGCTTCTTCTTGCGTTGGTGTTATGTTCCGATGATGGTGTTTCTAATCTTTGCCGCCATCTCGCCGTTTTGCTTTCGGTAGCTCAGCTCGAGGGTCATAAACGCCATGCTCCCGGTTTTTCCCGTTCTCTCCCGGATATCGATCACTTTGCCGGTGACCGACAGAACATCACCCGGACGGATCGGCTGGAAGTATTCAATATCGTTGCCGCCGTTGAGGATCCGTTTGAAGGCGGCCATTTGTTTCACCCGTTCCATGAACGGGTCATGGCGCAGGGAAATGGCAAACGTTGGCGGAGCTATGATGCCGCCGTAGACGCTTTTCCCGGCGTACTCCTCGTCCTGCCACAACGGATTGGGGTCACCAATAGCCTGGGCGAATTTCTTGACGGCTCCCTTCTCTACCTCGTAGACTAGAGGTTCCGATTCAATCCCGATGTAGTTCCGCATCGCCTCGGAAATCAGTGAATTTTCAGGCATAAGTGGCTCCTCAGTTTGAACGTTGGCGGTACCGAAGTCGGGCTGGTGGACATTTGCTGGTTCTTGTACCGCATGAAGGGGACGGACATGTCCAAAAAGGGACAGACAGGTAGAAGAATCAACACGGCATTATACTTGCCGCAGTTTGGCGGTGTCAAGGCGGGTACGAGGCACAGGTAACAGGTAACAGGGTGGGGCGTAGCAGCACGGTGCCCGTGCCGGGGAGGGGCATGGTACAGGCGAGAGGCGCGAGGCGTGAGGCGAGAGGCGAGAGGCGCGAGGGGTGGGGATTCTGTCTTCTATCTTCTGTCTTCTATCTTCTATCTTCTGTCTTCCGTCTTCCGTCTTCCGGCACGCGGCAGCGTGCCACTACTGGCTACTACGTATTGGCAGTCCCAGGATTTGCCTGATAGAATGGTAAATGGCCAGAC
>CAZFEA010000119.1:0-6513 GCA_964518085.1 uncultured Dehalococcoidia bacterium | reverse complement strand
GGGCGGAATGGCCTTGAGTCCGAAATATGGAACAATCCCAACTCGTCGTTAATTTCACCGTCCTGCTGGGCGCGGCCCTTGTAGGCGGCATGATCGCCCACCGCTTGAGGCAGCCCATCATCCTGGGTTATCTGATAGTAGGAATAGCCATCGGTCCCCATATGGCCGGGCTGGTCAATGACGTGGCATTGATCGAAGCCTCGGCCATTATCGGGGTCGCCCTGCTCATGCTTACCCTGGGGCTTGAAGTTTCGTTCGGCCAGTTCAAACAGGTGGGGAAATTCGGGTTGTGGGGAGGCCTGGGGCAGATACTGGCGACCTTTGTCCTCGGGTCTCTGTCAGGCATTTTCCTGTTCAGATGGTCGCTGCCGCAGTCGGTCCTTTTTGGCCTGGTTATCTCTCTGAGCAGCACCATGGTAGGTCTGAAGATCCTGATGGAGCGGGGGGAGACGGACTCGGTCCACGGGCGGGCGATGGTGGCGATTCTCATTCTTCAGGACATTGCCGCTGTGCTGATGATCATAATTCTCCCTATCTTGACCGGTGCGGGTCAGGACATGGCCACGATCTTGCTCATGACGGTGATCAAGGCTATTGCCATTGTCTCCCTGGCCGCCGCCGCCGGGATATGGGTGCTGCCATGGCTGATGGGCAGGGTGGGGGGTGTGCGGGCCCGCGAGCTATTCCTGTTGATTGTCCTGGTGCTGGGATTGGGCGCCGCCTTGAGCACCCAGCTTTTCGGGCTGTCCGCGGTCTTCGGCGCCTTCTTGATCGGGCTGGTGCTGCGCGAGACGAGGTTCGCCCACCAGGCCCTGGCCGAAATCACGCCGCTGAGAGATATCTTTGCCGCCCTGTTTTTCGTCTCTCTCGGCATGTTGCTTGACCCCAAATTCATAGTCGACAACTGGCCGCAGGTTGTTGCTGCCGTGTCCTTGATAATGCTCATCAAGTTCGTTGTTGTTTATGGCATCGTACGTATCAAATATACCGGGGCCGTGGCAATGCTCGCCGGCGCCGGGCTGCTACAAATCGGCGAGTTCAGCTTCATCCTGGCCCAGGAGGGCGTGAACACCGGGATAATCTCTGCCGATTACTATTCGCTCATCATAGGCAGCGCCATAATAACGATGCTCCTGACTCCGGGGTCGATAGGGTTAGCTTCGTGGCTATACCCCCGGGTGGTATCCCGCGCCAGCAAGAGACGCCGGGGACGGCAATCGGTCCAATTTGAGGGCGAAGTGAGTTCGAACGGGAGGGGCCACGTGGTGGTCGCCGGATTCGGGAGAATCGGCCAGAATCTGGCCAAAGGACTAGAGGATGCCGGGCTGCCGATCACCATTATTGAAAGCAATCCGGAGACAGTGTGCCGGATCCGGTCCGAGGGGACACGGTGCATATATGGCGATGCCAGTAACCACCATATTCTTTCGCACGTGGACCTGCACCGGGCGAAGGTCCTGGTGGTAACCTACCCCGACCCGTTAGCGGTACGGTCAACGGTGCGCAGCGCCAGGGCTATCAACCCGGAACTGAAAATCATTGCCAGGGTCCACCGCCAAAAAGAAGCCGACAGGCTGAAGAAACTGGGAGTGGAAACCCTTATTAACCCGGAATATGAAGCCAGTCTTGAGTTCATACGAAGGACGCTGGTTGTTGCCGGCAAGGAAGAGGAGTACGTCAAATGCATTATGGACACGGCGCGCCATGACCAGGACATTGTGGAATTCTGCCCCGACAAAGGAGACTAGCCGGCAACCGGCTGTACCCACCTTTCCCGAGTTCGTTCCCCTGGGCCTCGAACACAAAGCCAGTATTGATGCCGTCTTTGCCAGCTCCGAGCCGGTAATCTCGGAATTAACTTTTTCCAACCTGTTCATCTGGCGGCACTACTACCGGATCCAAGTGAGCTCGTCGGGCGGCTTGCTGCTGTTCTTGTGCCGGCCGGAGGGCAAGCCGTCTTTTTTCTTGCCGCCATGGGGTGAAGGAGACAAGGCCGCGGCCATGCAACAATGCTTGGAATACCTCGAAAAAAGCGGCTGTGCCGAGCGCGTCCCTGAAGAAGACGCGGGCCGACTGGCCGGACTGGGGCCATCAGTCGAAATAAGTCACGATCCCGACAACGACGACTATGTTTATAACAGTGAAGACCTCATTATGCTGCCGGGGAGAAAATATGATGGCAAGCGCAATGCGATCAGGAAATTCCAGAGGGGATGGCGCTTTGACTATCAGCCGGTAACGACCGGCCTGATAAACATGTGTCGGGAACTTATAGACTACTGGTGCACGGAAAGGCAGTGCAACCTTTATCCGGGACTGGCCGAAGAGAAGCGGGCCATTACCGAAGCCTTTGATAATTACGCGGCGCTGGGAATCAGGGGAGGCGCGATAGTCATGGATGGCAGGGTTGAGGCATTCTCACTGGGCGAGAAGTTGAACCGGGAGACCTTCGTAGTGCACATCGAGAAAGCCAACCCTGAAATCCCCGGGTTGTATGCGGTAATGAACCAGCAGTTTGCCCGGCATGAGGCTTCGGGCTTTCCCTTTATCAACAGGGAGCAGGACCTGGGCGACCAGGGCCTGCGTGAGGCGAAAGAGTCCTATCACCCGGCCTTCAAGGTGAAGAAGTTCAAGGTTTGCCCGGCTACGATTCGTTGATTGTAATTTTGATTATCGTGTCTCCTTTGAAGGTCGCCGTTGCCGGGTCTCGTGCGGTGAGTTTCTGAAGAACATCCATCCCTGAAATCACTTTGCCAAAAACGGAATGGCGGCCGTCGAGGTGGGGGGTGGGGATATAGGTAATGAAGAACTGGCTGCCGTTGGTGTCAGGTCCCGCGTTGGCCATGGAAATGACCCCCGCCTCGTGCCGGCGCGAGCTGAACTCATCGGCGAACCGGTATCCGGGGCCCCCGGTGCCGGTACCCGTGGGGTCGCCTCCCTGGGCCATGAAAGGCGGGCTCTTTATGACGCGGTGGAAGGTGGTGCCGTCATAGAAGCCTTCGCGGGCAAGAAAAACGAAGTTGTTCACGGTACGGGGTGCGTCCCGGGCGAAAAGCTCGATGGTGATGGCGCCCTTCTCTGTTTCAAGGACTGCCTGATACTGTTTGTTGGGATCGATGGTCATGGGGGGAGGGGCGCTGTATTGTTTGCGTTGTCCCGGCGGCGGGGGTTGCGCGGCGCCCGGCTTTGCCGGCTGGGTGGCTTGGGGCGGCGGCGCCGGTGATGGAGTTCCCTGCGGCCCGCAGCCGGAAGAAAAACTGGATGCACTTAACATAACGACGCCTGCCGCGACAAAGACAAAAGAGAACCGTGTGAAGAGCATTTCCTGTTTTGTCCCTCGACTTCCATGATTTGCTCTGACAATACCGGTATCACAGGCGGCCCTGCCTGTGATACAACGTTTTCATTGCACAATGGTGCTCGCCAGAGAGCGTGGCTGATTGTTACACGTTACCCCTATTATAAGGCGGCGCCCACCAGAGTCAAGGCTTACTCCCGGTTTGCAGGTGAATTGTTGTAAAGACTATTGCCGGGACCCCTCGGCCGCGGCGTTCTGACCGGCAATCCTGCCGAACACCAGGCACTCGCACAGGTCGGTCCCGGCCTCGTATTGCAGGCTGGAAAGGCCGCCCATCTCGCCCGCCGAATAAAGCCGGGGAATCGGCTTCCCGTCGTTGTCCAATACTCTGGCTTCCTTGTCGCGCTTCGGGCCGCCGTGGGTGCTCATCAATCCGGGCCAGAGAGTAATGGCGTAGAACGGCGGTGTGTCTATTGGGCCGAGGTAAACTCGTGGCCTGCCAAAATCGGCGTCGATCCCGGTCTGGCAACAACGGTTATAACGGCTAACCGTACTTTCCAGTACCGTTTCATCTACTGGAATTCGCCTGGCCATCTCCCCGATAGTTTGCCCTCTGGCAATCCATCCTTTGCCGATCTCTTCAGAATTGTCGCTGCTCCACTGGTAGGACTGGTTGGCGCCTGTCTGGCGGAAAAGCGGCGCCCTTTTCCTGGTTACTTCATCAAAGACAGAATAGCAGGGTATGCGGGGATAGCGCTGGCGCTCCGGGTCCCAGCCGGCCACCGCGCGCCACATGTCGTGAATCTTCAAGGCAGTCTCGTCGGTGAAACGCTTGCCATCCCGGTCCACGAAAATGAACCGCTCCCCAGGGAGTTTTATGCCGAATCCCGCCTCGTATTCCGGGGACTTAAAGGCCAGTGGACCAAATAACGAGGTCATATGCCACAGGGCGGCTCCAACCCTTTGCGCCATGAGAATACCGTCGCCCGTGTTGCCGGGCGGTCCGAAGCAATATAACTGGCCGCAGGGCAAGAATGTTCGCTTCATCTCCTCGCTATATTCGAATCCACCGCAGGCCAGGATGACTCCCCTTTTTGCCCTGATGGACATCCTTTGCCCCTTACTGTCGGCCACAACGCCGGTTATTTTTCCGTCTTCAGCGATGATCTCTTTAGCCCGGGCGCCGGTCTTCACGGTGATGCCGCGGCGTTCCACATGATCCGCCAGAAATTCCCACAGGCTCCTCGGGTTACGCCCGTGGTCGCGCGGATTCCACTTGATGTATATCCGGGAGATAAGATCGCCCCCCGGCGCCCGGGGCCAACTGGGAAGACCCACTCCGGGGAAAATGACCTCCTTCGGCGGGTAGTGAGGCTCGATCTCAGCGCCCATTTGACGAAGCCAGTTTTCGAGGTCCAGGCCGCCCCGTATGAACGTTTCGATGATATCACGGTCCGTTGCGCCGCCGCACAGCGCTTCAAAATAGTCGGCGGCGCCCATCCCTTTTGGCATAAGGATGGAGTTGGCCGAGGCGAGGGTATTGCCCCCACCGGCGGGCATCTTTTCCAGGATGGTTACCCGGGCGCCATGGTCATGGGCGGTAATAGCGGCGGTGGCGCCCGCGCCGCCGTAACCTACCACCAGGACGTCGGTCTCCAGGTGCTGTTCCATGCAGGTCCCCTTTATTGATGGTTTTTCCGGTCCCTGGTTCGACCAGAATTAACCGTTCCACTTAATAAACAGCTTCATGTTCTTGCCCGCTCCGGTCGATGCGGCTACCCCGCGTTTACCCCTGAAACTGCCGGGACCCAGATTTCCTTCAGGAGTTGTTCCGGGTCTCCGTATTTGGCGGCCACCTGCCGGACCCTGGGGTCGTCCAGGGCGAGCAGGTGCCCGTTTTCCATCAACGGGCCTTTATCGGTAACGATGGTGTTAAAATAGGTATCCATAAACCGGATCATATTACGGGTTGAAGATATGTAACCTTCGCCGACGGAGGTATGGATGACCCCTGAACGCCGGTGCCCGAAAGTCCAGGCGTAGACGCGGGCTGAACCTTCCAGCTCCTCGAAGAAAGGAGAGCGGCGGGCCTTGGGATTGGTGCCGAAAGCGATGGTGGTAATCCAGTCGACCCCCGGTCCCGGACACCGGGAATTGGGCGCTTTGAGGTTACGGTATTTCTCATTGGTCTCGGCCATCCGATCGCCCAGTTTGCCGCCGCCTTCTATCTTCACCACCTTTCCTTTTTCAACAAGCAGGGTCGTCCTGGGAACGGGCCCGGCGAAGGTCAGGCTGCTGCTGACATAAACGCCGTTCATTTCCAGGGAAGGCGCCGGCAAATTGAGATGGCCGGGTTTGAAGCGATTGCCCGACCTTTTCCGTTCGCTTTCCATGGCTTTCTTCCACTCCGCAGGGGTCACGCTCCAGGTTATGTCGGTGCCTTCCAGGTCGGTCCACTTCACCCTGGTGCAGTTTAGCATGGTTTCCCAGGCAACCTCATCGATGGTGTCCCTGATCTCGACGGGGAAGGATTCATATTCAGACACCATCAGGTCAGCGGTCATTTCCATGTTATCGACCTGCGGCTTGTTGGACAAAGCGGGCACCGGAGTGAGGGGGTACTTGAGGAAAGCCGTCAGGAAAACGATGTCCGCTTCGTTAGCGGCCTGCCATGCCCACCCCGGGTACCAGTTGGTGGAAAACATGTTGTCTGCCATATCCACGGGGTCCTTAAGGCCGCGGAAACCTCCCAGGGTAATGTTGGTTACGTGACCGCCCTTTTCCTGCATGGCGGTGGTCATAGCCTGCACCACCAACTGGTCTGCCGTGGTATCGCTGATAACCAACACGTTCTGTCCTCTTTTGATGCCGATCCCCTCGTACATGTTGGCTTCTTTTCGGGTAACCATCTCCCTGGCCATCGGCAGTAGCGATTCGACACGGGTAATCCGGGAAACTTCGGGTATTTTCGGTCCTGGGGCGACAACCATGATTGTACCTCCTTGTTAGTTAGTCCATCTTTATCCCCCGTTGAAAAAGAGGAGGAAAATGCCATTGTTTGACTCAGGGGGTGCTGGCTGGGCCCAGGTCCGTTTCAGCTTGCTGTAGTAGTTGGTCCCACCAGGCCGGCAGTTCTATTGTGGCGCTGGCGGGCCGGGCCGGGCCGAAACCGACTCCGAGCAGATGGGACTGCAGCGACTGGTCACCCCCGGCCA
>CAZFEA010000118.1:0-9443 GCA_964518085.1 uncultured Dehalococcoidia bacterium | reverse complement strand
AAGCGGCGCTCGGCCAGGCCGATGGGGATGTTTCCGGCGAGCGTCTTCGCGCCGAAGAGCACGAAGGCCGCGCCGAGGCCGCCGCTCGAGATGTAATATGGGTACTGCGAGGCGGGGGATCCGATCAGGAGGTCGTCGATGAGCATCCCCCATCATCCACAGCAGCACGTCCTGGTGGCGTTGCTCGAGGATCGACCGGGCGCACTCAACAGGGTGGTAAGCTTGTTCCGCCGCAGGGGATTCAACATTGATAGCA
Source organism: uncultured Dehalococcoidia bacterium (assembly GCA_964518085.1). Lineage (GTDB taxonomy): Bacteria > Chloroflexota > Dehalococcoidia > JACQUA01 > JACQUA01 > JACQUA01. The sequence continues at coordinate 9,187 of CAZFEA010000118.1, read as the reverse complement.
TTGCCGTCGGACCGAGCGAGGAACAGGGCATCTACCGCGTGACCATCGGCGTCCTCGGCAGCGACCCCGATGTGGAGCAGGTCCGTAAGCAATGGGAAAAGGTTATCGACGTAGTTAAGGTTACGGACATCACGGCGGACCCGATGGTTGCCAGGGAACTGGCCCTGGTCAAGGTCAAGGCCAGCGGGGCCACCCGCAGCGAGATTATCCAGATAGTTGACATTTTCAGGGCCAATATTATTGACGTTGCTTCGGACTCGTTCACCATTGAAGTGACCGGCGACGAAGACAAGTTGCTTTCCTTTTTCAACCTGCTGCGCGGGTTTGGCATCAGGGAGATCGCCAGGACCGGGCGCCTGGCGATGGCAAGGGGCTTTTCCGGTCCGCTGCGGGGTTCTGACGAACCGGAAAATGGCAAGAAGAACTGAAAGATCGGAAGATTGAAAAGTAGCGGCACGCTGCCGCGTGCCTTCGGGGATATGCCAGAAATGGGCGGGCGAGCCGGTCCCGCCACCATTCCCACCTCACCCCATGGCTCGCCCCTACATGGTCCCAATCTTCCAATCTTTCAATTTTCCAATTCCTCGACTTAAAGGAGAAACATGGCGACTATCTACTACGACGCAGACGCAGACCTGAAACTCCTGGAAGGAAAGAAAATCGGCATCCTGGGCTACGGCGCCCAGGGACACGCCCATGCCCAGAACCTGAGGGATAGCGGCCTGGATGTGCTGGTTGGCGAAGTGAAAGGCACACCCGGTTGGGAGAAAGCCCGGCAGGCCGGCTTTAACGTGGTCCTGGCGGCCGAGCTGGCAGCCCAGTGCGACATTGTCATCATGCTCATCCCCGATACGCTGCAGAAGCAGGCCTATTACCAGTCGGTGGCGGCGGCAATGAAGAAGGGCAAGACGCTGATGTTTGCCCATGGCTTCAACATTCATTTTAACCAGATCATCCCGCCAAAAGACATCGACGTCACCATGATCGCTCCTAAGAGCCCGGGACACATGGTGCGCCAGCTCTACACCGAAGGTTCAGGCACGCCAGCCCTGGTGGCCGTGTTCCAGGATGCCAGCGGCAAGGCCAGGCAGACCGCCCTGGCCTACGCCAAAGGCCTGGGTTGCACTCGGGCCGGCGTCCTGGAGACTACCTTTGCCGAGGAGACCGAGACCGACCTGTTCGGCGAGCAGTGCGTCCTGTGCGGCGGCGTGACCGCCCTGGTCAAGGCCGGTTTTGAAACCCTGGTTGAAGCCGGGTATCAGCCGGAAATCGCCTATTTCGAGTGCCTGCACGAGCTCAAGCTTATTGTAGACCTGATCTACCAGGGCGGCTTCACCTATATGCGCAAATGTGTCAGCGACACCGCTGAATACGGTGACTACACCCGCGGGCCGAGGATCATCGATGAGATGGCCCGGGACGAGATGAGACACATACTGGCCGAAATCCAGGAGGGGTCCTTCGCCAAAGAATGGATCCTGGAGAACATGGCCGGCGCTCCGAGCTTCAATGCCTTCAGAAGGAAGGAGTCAGACCAGCTTATCGAGCAGGTCGGGGCGAAGCTGCGGGGCATGATGTCCTGGCTGAAGAAGTAGTGATTAGCTGTTAGCGATTAGCAGTTAGCAATTAGCCATTAGCGGTTAGCGATTAGCTGTTAGCTACGGTCCGCTCCATCTGATCGCCAATTAGTAAGCACCAATTGCCCACGCTATCTGCTAATTGCAAGTGGCCGACTGCTAATTGCCAACTGCCAACTGCTAACCGCTAATAGCTAACAGCCAATTGCATTTTCCGTTTTGATTTCATAGCATAATAGTTATGGCCGACAAAGTTATTATCTTCGATACCACCCTCCGAGACGGCGAGCAGGCCGCCGGGGCGGCCCTCAACGCCCAGGAGAAGCTTGAAATTGCCCGGCAACTGGAGAAGCTCGGCGTTGATGTCATCGAAGCCGGGTTTCCCATTGCCTCCCATGGCGACTTCGAAGCCGTAAGGCTTATCGCCCGGGAGGTGCGCCGGCCTTCTATTTGCGCCCTGTCTCATGCTACCCCCGCGGCTATCGACCGGGCCTGGGAAGCTATCAATGAAGCCGCGGGTCCCCGCATCCATATCTTCCTGTCCACTTCCAGCTTCCACCTGGAGCACCAGCTCAGGAAAACCCGCGAGGAAGTAATCCGCATCGCCACCGAGATGGTGCGGCGGGCCCGGGGCTACTGCTCGGAAGTGGAATTTTCGCCGATGGATGCCAGTCGCACCGATCCGGACTTCCTTTGCCAGGTAGTCGAAGCGGTTATCACTGCCGGGGCGAACACGGTCAACATTCCCGATACCGTCGGCTATGCCATCCCCCGGGAGTGGGGCGACCTCATCGCATCCCTGTTGCGGAGGGTCTCCAACATTGGCCAGGCGGTTATCAGCGTTCATTGTCACAATGATCTTGGCCTGGCCGTGGCCAATTCCCTGGAGGCGGTCCGGCGGGGCGCCCGGCAGGTGGAGTGCACCATCAATGGCATCGGTGAACGCGCCGGGAATGCCGCCCTGGAAGAAATTGTCATGGCCATCAAGACCCGGAAGGACGTGCTCCAGACGACTACCGGCATCGATACCACCCAAATATACCGCACCAGCCGGCTGGTCAGCGAACTTATCGGCTTCATGGTGCAGCGTAACAAGGCCATTGTCGGCGCCAATGCCTTCCGGCACCAGTCGGGCATTCACCAGGACGGGCTGTTGAAAGCGGCGGTGACCTATGAAATCATGGAGCCGAAGTCGGTGGGCATACCTGCCAGTTCCCTGGTAATGGGAAAGCTGAGCGGGCGGCACGCCTTCAACGAAAGATTGAAGGAGCTGGGCTACAGCCTGAATGAGGAAGAGCTCGGCCGCGCCTTCCGGGCGTTCAAAGACCTGGCAGATAAGAAGAAAGACATAACCGATAAAGATATCGCCTCAGTAGTGGCCCAGGAGATGCGCACCCTGTCCGAGACATACCACCTGGAACGGGTGCAGGTGTGCTGCGGCAGCAACTGCATTTCTACCGCTACGGTGGAGCTTAAGGGGCCTGATGGCAACATCATCGCCGATGCCGCCCTGGGCACCGGGCCGGTGGATGCGGTCTATAAAGCCATCAACCGTCTGGTCGGAGTGCCTAACAGACTGACCGAGTTCTCGGTGGAATCGGTAACCGAGGGGATCGACGCCATCGGCGAGGTGCTTATCCGCATCGAAAGCAATGGCATTACCTACACCGGCCGCGGCGCCGACACCGACATTGTCGTCGCCAGCGCCAGGGCCTACATGAACGCCTTGAACCGGCTGCTGGGGACAAGGCAGCAAACGGCTTCCCACTTCCTGGGCGGGAGGGGGTCAGGATGAGGGTGAATGTGTCTCGTAGGGGTTTGATTTATCAAACCCGCTGGCCAGGGCTTGATGAATCAAGCCCCTACAAATAACCAAAGCCCCTAGAAATAACCGAAGAGAGCACTAACTTGAACACTGGTTGCACTCTAGCTGAAAAGATTCTGGCGGCCCATGCCGATTCCGGACGGGCCTCGCCCGGTGAATTTGTCAATGTCCGCGTCGACCTTGTCCTGGCCAACGACATCACGGCGCCCCTGGCCATCCGGGAGTTTAAGCGCCTTGGCGTGTCCAGGGTCTTCAACCCTGAACGTGTGGTGCTGGTGCCGGACCATTTTGTTCCCAATAAAGATATCGCCTCGGCGGAGCAGGCCAAGATTCTGCGGGAATTTTCCCGTGAGCAGGGGCTGGTCTATTTCGAGGTCGGGCAGATGGGCATCGAACATGTGCTGCTTCCCGAGCAGGGGTTGGTGTTGCCCGGCGAAGTCATCATCGGCGCCGACTCCCATACCTGCACTTACGGCGCGCTGGGCGCTTTTGCCACCGGCATGGGGAGCACCGACATTGCCACCGCCATGGCCACCGGCGAGATCTGGATGAAAGTCCCGCCGACGATGAGGTTCGTCTATCATGGTCGTCCGGGCAAATGGGTCAGCGGCAAAGACCTGATTTTGCATGCCATTGGAGATATCGGGGTCGATGGCGCCCTGTACGCGGCCATGGAGTTCGGCGGCGACGCTATACGGGAGTTGTCCATGGATGGCCGGTTTACCATGGCCAACATGGCCATCGAAGCCGGGGCCAAGGCCGGCCTTTTCGAGGTTGACCAGAAGACGCTGAGTTATGTCGGTTCCCGCGCCCGGCGGGGGTATAAGGTCTACCAGGGCGATGCCGGCGCCCGGTATGCCAGCGTCATTGAATATGACGCATCGAAGATCGAGCCGCAGGTGGCTTTTCCTCACCTGCCGTCCAACACCAGACCGGTGAGCAAGGCCGGAGAGGTGGTCCTGGACCAGGTAGTGGTTGGGAGTTGCACCAACGGGCGTATCGAAGACCTGAGAGCGGCGGCCCGGGTGATCAGGGGACGAAAGGTGCACAAGGGGGTCCGGCTGATCATCCTGCCCGGTTCACAACAGGTATACCTGGATGCCCTGAAAGAGGGGCTGATCGAGACCTTCATTACCGCCGGGGGCGCCGTGAGCACCCCCACCTGCGGCCCGTGCCTCGGCGGGTATATGGGGATACTGGCGGCGGGCGAACGCTGCCTGGCCACCACCAACCGCAACTTCGTGGGACGCATGGGCAGCCCGAAGTCAGAAGTTTACCTGTCCAACCCGGCCGTGGCCGCCGCCAGCGCCATCCTGGGCCGCATCGGCAGCCCGGAAGATCTGGGGTCATCGAACCACGAATACGCGCGAGTGAGATGAATGAACGTATGGGAGATGCTTGCGGGCGCTCTCAAGAACGCAGGGGGCGAGCCGACGGTTGGTAATATGTACACTTTGATTTAGCGGGATAGCCATGATAAGCTTATTGCGGGCGGGAAACAAGGAAAGAACCGCCCAGGAGCGATAAACGACATTGGGAATGGAACAAGTACCCAAGGTTACCAAACGGGAGGTATCTCGAAGCCGCCTCGAGAAGATACTTCACGATTACGAATCCAAATACAATATGAGTTCCGACGACTTCTACACGAAATATAACAGAGGTGAGATGGAGGATCGGCGTGATTTCGTGCTCTGGGCCGGCTATTATATTATGGCGGTCCGCTCTGGACTAAGAAATTTAGTGCCTGCGTGACTTGATGGCAAGCCTTGATGACTACCTGCAGGATGTCGTCAACGTGTTCGCTTCTATCACGCCGTTTGCTGAATTTGTCGAAGAACCGCTAGCAGACGTCCTTGCCGCGGAACTCGGCATCCTCACTTTTATCATGAAGTTCGCAGATCGCTCCCAGCTTTATTTCGTCGCAACTATCGACTTCAGTTCCGGTTACCCTACTCACACTAACTACTCAATCCATTACCAGAGCGAGATAGGCGATTGCATTTTCCGGTATGACAATACTCCTCACCATCCCAAACTTTCGCCGTTTCCTCAACACAAACATCTCGGCAAAGACGAACATGCCGTTAACGGCGCGCTCCCATCCATGAGACAAATTGCTAGAGAAATTCAAAGCATATTGGCGAGAGAAATTTAACGTTTTGAGGAAGCCATTGATATTCAAAGGTACCGTCTTCAAATTCGGCGCTAACATCGACACCGACGGCATCATCCCCGCCCGGTACCTCAACACCTCGGACCCGGCGGAGCTGGCCAAACACGCCATGGAAGATGCCGACCCGGCCTTCGTTTCCCGGATGAAGAAGGGCGATATCGTCATGGCCACCAGCAATTTCGGCTGCGGCTCCTCGCGCGAGCATGCCCCCCTGGCCCTGAAGGCTGCCGGCGTTTCCTGCGTCATTGCCAAGAGCTTTGCCCGCATCTTCTATCGCAACGCCATCAACATCGGCCTGCCTATTCTGGAATGCGAAGAGGCGGTGGACAACACCAACTCTGGCGATGTCCTGGAGGTGGAACTGGCCACCGGCGGCATCAAGAATCTGACCACGGGCAAAACGTTCCAGGCCAGGCCCTACCCAGAGTTCATGCTCAAGCTGATCGAAGCCGGCGGGCTGGTGGAGTATACCAGGAGGAAAATTCAAGCAAGAGCTTGATGTTGGGAAAAATCTGCCTAAAACTATGCAGGAAAAGCAAGCCGCCCGTGGAGATCGCACCCTTGCAGTAGAGAGGCGCCTATGATTCATGATGTAGTTTCGGCCGCGTACAAAGGCGGATATAGAATTGAATTCACCTTTGATGACGGTAAGGTCGGCGCCGTTGACTTCTCGAAATATCTGAGAAAGGGCGGAGTCTTTGATCGATTCAAAGATATCGATTTCTTCAAGCGTTTCAAGGTCAACGACGAGTTGGGGGTTATCATGTGGGAGGATGGCATCGATATCGCCCCGGAGACTCTCTATTCCGAGGCTACCGGATCCCCATTGCCGGAGTGGGTCGAAGCCTAGCAAAATCCTCAGGAACCGGTTACCCCAGGCGGCAAGAAGTCCCACTTTGCCATAGCCAAAGGTTTCAATTGGCCGGACCATAACCTTGCGATCAGCCGAGGCCCGATCCGGGCGCTATGGGAGACCGCATGATACCAGGGCGTGCTTTCTTTGATTGTCATATTCAGGCGTTCCCTTTATAATTAACCTCTGTCTCCAGTTGAGCCTGGCTCGATCAGGACACCTGGCAAAACAGGTTGTCGCACAGGCGGGGATCCGCCGGAGGCGGATGGTACCGATATTAAGGACTACCGAATATGAATTTCAAGATTACCGTTCTCCCCGGTGACGGCGTCGGCCCCGAAGTGGTAGCCGAGGCCGTGCGGGTGCTGGAGGCAGCCGGCAAGAGGTACGGCCATTCCTTTGGTCTCATTTATGACGACATCGGCGGCATCGCCATCGACAAGCACGGCACGGCGCTGCGGCCGGAGACCATCGCCGCCGCCAAAAAGACCTCGGCGGTCTTGCTCGGCGCCGTCGGTGGTCCCAGGTGGGATGACCCCCTGGGCAAGGTGAGGCCCGAGGACGGCCTGTTGGCCATACGCAAGGGGCTGGGCCTCTTTGCCAACCTCCGGCCGGTGAAGGTGCTGCCGATGCTGGAAAACGGGACCACTTTGAAGCCTGAGGTGGTCCGCGGTGTCGACCTGATCGTGGTTCGGGAACTGACCGGCGGCCTTTACTTCGGCAAGCCCAAGAAACGGTGGAAGACCAGCCAGGGCATGAAAGCGGTGGATACCATGGCCTACTCGGAAAAGGAGATCAACCGGATACTGCGCGTCGGTTTCGAGCTGGCCCGGGGCCGGACGAAAAAGCTGACCTCGGTGGACAAAGCCAATGTGCTGGAAACTTCGCGCCTGTGGCGGCAACTGGCCAATGAAATGGCGCCGCAGTACCCCGATGTCGAGCTGCAGCACCTGCTGGTGGACAACTGCGCCATGCGGCTGATCCAGCAGCCGGCCACCCTGGACGTGGTGGTTACCGAAAACACCTTTGGGGACATATTGACCGACGAGGCTTCGATGCTCGCCGGCTCCATGGGCATGCTTCCCTCGGCCAGCCTGGCGGCCGTGCCCGAGGCAGGGAAGGCCATTTTTGGCCTGTATGAGCCAATTCACGGCAGCGCCCCGAAACGCGCCGGCCTGAACATGGCCAATCCCATAGCCACTATTTTGAGCGCGGCCTTCATGCTCCGCTATTCCATGGCCCTGCCCGTCGAGGCGGAAGCCATCGAAAACGCCGTCCGGACGGTCCTGGAACGGGGCTACCGGACCTATGATATCATGCAGGAGGGGATGAAAAAGATGGGGACTCGGGAGATGGGAGAGGTGATTGCGGAGGCCGTGAATAGGCGCTAGACAATAGGCGATAGGCGAAAGGGAAAAGGGAAAAGGCATCAGGCATCAGGTAACAGGCAACAGGTGACAAAAAACATGGGTGGCACAGGCCTCCGTGCCTGTGGGCGCTGGTACAGGCGTCAAAACCGGTACCACAGGCGGCCCTGCCTGTGAGACAGGGTTTTCATCCGGCGTTAATTACGATTGTGGAGATTAACAAAAGATTATTGTTGAATCTCTCCGTTGTCCCCATTCATAATCTCTGTAATCTGTCTCTAATCTCAGTAATCTATTAACCAATTCCGATCTATCGATGGAGTTCTGCCATACAATATTTCTTGATTTCCTGGTTCCGGCTTGTCCGGGCCAGGACTTAGTACTTTGCATTTGTTACTTGATACTTGATACTTGATACTTGTTGCTTGAACCCCATGGTTAAACTTTACGACACTACCCTCCGCGACGGCGCCCAGAGCCAGGGCATTTCTTTCTCGGTCTCCGACAAGCTGAAGATATGCCGCAAGCTGGATGAGATCGCCATCCACTATATCGAAGGCGGCTGGCCTGACTCCAACCCCAGGGATGCCGAGTTTTTCAAGCAGGCCAGGTCGCTACGTCTCAGGAACTCGGTGCTGGTGGCCTTCGGCAGCACCCGCCGCGCCCGGACCCGGGCCGAAGACGATGCCAATCTCAAGGCGCTGGTGGAGGCCGGGACCCCCGCGGTGACCATCGTGGGCAAGGCCTCCGCCTTCCAGGTTACCCGTGTCCTGGAGACCACCTTGGAAGAGAACCTGGCCATGATCGCCGATTCGGTGCGATTTTTGAAGCGGCGCGGCCTGACTGTCTTCCTCGATGCCGAGCATTTCTTCGATGGCTTCAAGCAAGACCGCGAATACGCTTTGCGGGCGGTGAAAACAGCCGGGGAAGCGGGTGCAGATGGGGTAATACTGTGCGATACCAACGGCGGCTCGCTGCCCTTCGAGGTCAAGGACATAGTAGGGGTGGTGGCCGGCTTGCTGGCCGTTCCCGCCGGCATTCATGCCCATAATGACGGGGAACTGGGAGTGGCCAACTCGCTGGCGGCCGTCCGGGGCGGGGCTAGCCAGGTCCAGGGCACCATCAACGGCTACGGCGAACGCTGCGGCAACGCCAATCTATGCTCCATTATTCCCAATCTGAAACTCAAGATGGGAGTCGACTGTATCTCCGATGAAAACCTGGCCAAACTGGGCGACGTTTCGCGCTACGTGTCCGAACTGGCCAACCGGGCGCCCAATCCCTTTCAGCCCTTCGTCGGCGCCTGCGCCTTCATGCATAAGGCCGGGCTCCACGTTTCGGGCATGATGAAGCATGAAAAGAGCTACCAGCACATCGATCCCGCCCTGG
>CAZFEA010000117.1:0-9459 GCA_964518085.1 uncultured Dehalococcoidia bacterium | reverse complement strand
CTCCCGACCCCGCTGCGCACGGAGACCGCGCGGCTACGGCCACCAATCCGGGCGCCGGCAGGCGGCGGCCTGCGGCCACGCCCCATCCCCCGGGCGGGCGAGCCGCCCCTGCCCGTATCTACAGCCCCGCCGTGGCTCGCCCCTACGGGAAATTGACAAGCACATTGCATTTTCGCTAGCATGGGGCCACTATTTTGAACGAGGAGACAGCATGAACGACCATATCACCAGCCTGAGGCAGGCCCTGCAAAAGATAGAAGCCGATGGGGAGCTGTTGACCATAAAAAAAGAAATCGACCCTATCTACGAGATAACCGGCATGCAGAAGGCGCTGGAGAGCGGTCCGGCAATCGTCTTCGATGATATCAAGGGATATCCCGGGGTGCGCAACGTGGGCAACATCTTTGCCCGCCGCGAAAGGGTGGCCGGCCTGTTTGGACTGGATGACCACAAGAAATTGAAGTTCAAAGCCCTGGAGTCCATGAAGAACCCGGTTCCGCCGCGGGTCGTGGAAAGCGGCCCCTGCCAGGAGGTGGTGCTTACCGGGGACCTGGACGTGGAAAAGACGCTGCCCATCGTAAAGCATAGCGAGGATGACGGGGCGCGCATCCTGGGAGGCACCAATGTGCTGCTGACGGGAAAATACTTCGGCGGCGGCACCGAGGTCTCGTTCAAGAGGATGCATTTCCGCGGCAAGAACTGGGCCAGCATGGAGATCGGGATCGGCAGCCATATCTGGGATGCCTGCCTGGAGCACCGCGGCGAAAAGATACCGGCCACGGTCAACATCGGCACGCCGCCGGCGGTGATGGCGGTGGCGGCCACCATGTTCCTGCACGCCATAGCGCCCAGGGGATCGAATGAGCTGGGCTTCGCCGGCGGCATGCAGGGGCAACCGGTGGACCTGGTAAAGTGCAAGACCACCGATGCCTATTCCATCGCCCAGGCGGAATGGGTGCTCGAAGGCTACATTGACACCGCCCAGCGGGTCTGGGAGACGGCCGAGGGCGAGAAAATCGGCCAGGGAGGCGTGGCGCCGGTGATGCCCGAGTGGCCGGGCTACCTGGGAAGGGACTACCGGGGTTTCAAGTTCGAGGTCACCGCCATCACCCATTGCAAGGACCGCCCGATATTCTTCACCCCGCTGGCCAAGTCCTTCGAGTGCGATAATGCCGGGGCGCCCTTCCGCGAAGCCTGCTTTTTCGAGCTGGCGGAACGCATGGTGCCCGGGCTGGTCAAAGACGTGAATATCCTGCCCGGCGTGGCCGGCTGGGGCAGCCACATTATCTACCAGGTCAAGAAGCGCCGGGGTGGCGATGAGGGGTACCAGCGAAACATCCTCGGCCTGGCCCTGGGGGCCGCCCTGGGCCTGCGCCTGGCAGTGATCGTCGACGACGACATAGATATCTACAGCGCCGATGACATCCTGTGGGCCATCGCCACCCGGGTGAGCCCGGACACGGATATCCTTCGGGGCAGCAAAGGCGGGGTTGGCTATCCCATGGTGCCGGCGGAACGGGAGGGGGCCGCCCTGGCCGGCCGGCCCGGCTATTATTACGAGGGGGGCATGGGGTTGGACGCCACCGCGCCTTACCGGGCCAGGGAGGACTTCCACCGGGCCAAATACCCGGTCAGCCGCATCAAGCTGAGCGAGTGGCTGTCCCCGGCCGACCTGGCGCGCTGCCAGGCGCTGCAGACCGAATACGGAAAGACCCTGGCAAGGCTGGGGGGGTAGTCCGGTGTAGGGGCGAGCCAGGGGTGGGGAGGTTGCGTGGTGCGGTGCGGCTCGCCCGCCCCTGGTCCGGCTGCCTCCAAAGGCCCGCGGTCCGCCACAGGCGGATGCCCCTACGGGTGGCACAGGCGTCCCTGCCTGTGGTGTGGTGTTTTCTGCCGTCGTGAGTGCTCGCCACGGCACGCCGTGGCGCTACGGGGCACGCAGCAGCGTGCCGCTACGGGGATGGGCAACGCGCGGCCACACCGCACCCCGGGCGGGCGAGCTGCCCCCTACGGTGTGGCACACCGGCGGCGCAGTGATACCGGGCGGGCGAGCCGCACCGCACCACGCAACCTCCCCACCCCTGGCTCGCCCCTACAGGGGACCTTTTCCCTTTTCCCTTTTGCCTTTCGCCTTTTGCCTTCACTCCCCCCGCCGGGTGAGGCCATAATGGCGGATCAGCCAGTGGTAAGCCAGGGCGAAGGGCGCCAGGAACAGGGTGTTCAACAGCAGCAGAGCGTGTACCGCGTTGCCGGCCGCCTCTCCCCACATCTCAAAAATGAGCACCGGCACGACGATGGTCTTCGGGGTGTAGATCACGATCGCCGAGGATAATACCCGGAAGATCAGCATGAAGATATAGGTCGCCGCGCCCAGCGCCGCCGGAAAGATAAGCGGTATCAGGATCCTGCGGAAGGTCATCCCCCAGGTAGCCCCGGAAATATAGGCTGATTCTTCGAGTTCCCGGTGAATCTGCGAAAGGGCCGGGGAGATGAAGCGCATGGCGATGGGCAGGAAACTGGTGGTGTAGGCTATGAGCAGAATCCACAGCGTCCCGTAGACCGGCACCGGCAGGGTGAGATATATCCATATCAGGCTGACGCCAAGGATGAAACCGGGTATGGTCAGGGGTAGGAAGGTCAGGAGGTCGAGGAGCCAGCGGCCACGTGTTTTGGTGCGCAACACGATCCAGGCCACCACCGACGCCAGGAAGACGCACACCGCCGCTGCGCCGGCGGCCACGGTGAAGGAGTTCCTGAAGGCGAGAAGCACCCGGGACGAGGTGAACACGGTCTCGAAATTCTTCAGGGTGAACTCGGAAAGGGCTTCGGCGGTGGGCTTCATGGGGTATGGCAGGATGGCATTCCAGACCAGGGTTGCCAGGGGTAATATCCCGAGTATGAATATATAAACGACCAGATAGGCATCGGCGAGGGCCTGGTACCGCCCTATTTTGATCCTTTCGGCCCTGAACCCCTTGCCGGTAACACTGGCGAAGCGGTGTGTCTTCCTGGTCACCCGGTGGTAGTAATATATCCCGAAAAAGGCCGCCGCCATGAGCCCCAGGGAATAGGCATTGGCCACCCCGTAGGCCCGTTCAGCGGAAATCATGGCATACATCTTGGATATCAGCACGTCGATTCCCCGGGGCAGGCCGATCAGCACCGGCGTTTCGAAGGACTCCAGGCTGCGCACGAACCGGAATATGAAAATGGACAGGATGGCCGGAATGGTCATCGGTATGGTGATTCGCCATAGCGTCTTCAGTGGGCTGGCGCCGCTGATGGTGGAAGCCTCCTCCAGGGATTTGTCCATGGAAGCCAGGATGGGCAACATCAGCAGGTAAGCAAAGGGAGCGCCATGGAGGCCCTCGACCCAGATCATTCCGGCTAGTGTGTGTATGTTTATCGGTCCCGCAGGCTGACCCATCAGGGCAGCCAGCGGGGCGTTGATCAGACCGGACTTGGGCGCCAGCAGGGAGATCCAGACGATGGAAGTCAGCAGGCTGGGCATGGTCAGAGAAATCAGATTGAGGGCGGCCACCGGGCCTTTGAGCCGTGTCATGGTCCTTTCGGTTATCCAGGCTGCCGTCCCGCCCATGACCAGGGAGACCAGGGTGGCGCTGAGGGCGAAAAAGAAGGTGCGCCCGAGCAGCGGAACCAGGCTGGAATCGCCGAAGACCCTGGCGACATTGGCCAGGGTAAAACGGAAGCTGCCGACATCCTCCACAAAGGCGCCGTAAATGAGGAACACTATCGGCAGGACCGTCAGGTATACGAGTATAAAGATTGTGAGTTGCTTCATTGGAATCCGGCGCCGTCTACAGACCGACCACTACATCTTCAACGCAGTAGCGTAATGGATCGCGCTGTAGCCGCGGGGATGGTGGCTTGGCCCGCCCATGCATTTCCGGCGATGCGATAGCATGTACAAGAGATATAGATGAAGCATTCATTCCATCTTGGTCAGTTTCAGAGCGGGCAACGGCCACCGTCCCCGCGGCTACAGCGGTATTCCATGTTGGGCAATTTGAGAGCGGGCCAACGGCCCGCGGGTACGGGTTCGGCACGTGCAACGTGCGGCTACGGGCACGTGCAACGTGCGGCTACTTTTTCATTACCAGCTCTTCGAACATTTTCATCCAGCCGGCGACCTTGGGCACGTCGCTGGGCGCCTGAAAGGTGATCCTGGCCGGCAGCTTGACGCCCTCTTTTTCGCGCTTTTCCAGCTCCTCCTGGGTCACGCTCCCCTGGATGCCGCTGACCAGCGCCTGGCCTTCGGGAGCTACGATAAAGTCGAGAAAGAGCATAGCCGCGTGGGGGTGTGGGGCGAGCTTGAATATGCCGGCGACATCGGGACTCAGCGTCGTCGGGTCGAGCGCCACCCATCCCAGGGGGTCGCCTTTGCGCACGCTGACCACCGAGCTGGTCATTCCCTGCATGTTGATATCCCATTCCCCTGCCAGCAGTCCATTCCTGGCCACCTGGGGCTGCGTGTAGAAATATGGTTTTTGGTCGCCCAGCTTGCGCAGGAAATCCCTGGCCTGCGGTTCGCCAAGGTGCTCTACCAGGGCGCCGACCCACCTGCCGGCGTAGTTGTTGGGCACGCCGAACAGTCCGATATTCTGTTTCCAGCGGGGTTTCAGCAGGTCTTCGACCTTGGTGGGTACGTCGGCGGGCGCCACCCGTTTCTTGCTGTAGGTGAATGCGATACCGGTAAGGTCGAGGCTGGCGGCGTTGGCCACGCGGTCGAATCTGGCATGAGGGCTGTTGAACTTGACCAGCAAGTCCTTCAAATCGTCATGCACAAAGATGTTGGTCTTGATCACGTCCCCGTTCAGCCGCCCCGCCTTGGCCTCGGCCAGGGTCCTCTGGGTCAGCGGCTCGCCGCGAGTGGCGAAGACCTCCATCTTGACGAAGGGATACTTTTCCATGAACTTGTCGGCCAGAGGTTCAAGTCCGGTGGAGCTGGTGTAAAGAAGCAGCGCGCCTTCGCGGCGGGCGCCTTCTTCCAGGGTTTTCTGCCGACCTTCTCCCAGGGGCAAGGCGGCCAGCTCAACGGCGGTCAGCGTCTTTGGCGCCGGGGCCGGCGGCTTGGTGGCCGTGGGCGCTTTGGTCGCTGCCGGCGGCTTTGTCGGCGCACGTGTCGGCGCCGGGGTGGGCTGGGCCGCCCGCGGCGGGCTGGTCGGCGGCGCCGGCGACGGACTGGGCGTGGCCGCGGGGGCGCACGCCAGGAGCGCCAGGCCGGCAATGACCGTGATTGCCAGTAACGAGATTAACTTCTTCATTTTTTGCCTCCTCGTGTAAAAAGTAGACAGTAGACAGTAGTGAGAAGTTAGAAGTGAGAAGACAGAAGTCAGAAGGCAGAAGACAGAAGTCAGAAGCCAGAAGACAGAAGTCAGAAGCCCCCCACCCATTCTGTCTTCTATCTTCTCTATCTCCTATCTCCTATCTCTTAACCCCTATCTCCTAACTCCTATCTCCTAACCCCTAAAAGTCCTCCGCCCGCAGCTTGCCCCTGCCCCACCAGTCCACCCCGCCGGCGATGTTGTCCCAGCCGTCCAGTGCCAGCGGCGTACCGGCAGGCACCGGCGGCCTGCCCTGCACCGGGTCGAGGTCCATCAATATCTGGCCGTTCATTCTGGGACCGATGACCCGCTGGGGCGCGGGCAGTTCGGCCATTTTTCGCTCAAAGCTTCCGGTATTCACAATCGACTGTGCTTCCGGTACGGTAAACAGGAATGGCAATTCGTCCCCGTTCTTTCCGCTGTATTCAGGGCTCAGGAGGACGGTCTTGATTCCGTTTTGTTCACAGGCCTGCAGCGTCAGCATGATGTCGATGAACCGGTTGCCGGAAACATTCACCCGGGTGATAACCGCGCCCTGGGCCCCCATCATGCTGGCCATCCGGGCGGCGCACAAGGCCCCGATCTGTTTGCCTTCCACGGTGTTGGCGCTCATCCGGTGGAGGATCACGCCCAGGAAGTGGAGTGTCTTGCCGTGCTGGTTATATAGTTCCTGGATCACCGGCTGGTTCTGGAATTCCCAGAGGCGCGGGACATTATTCTTGCCGCGGCGGACGTCGGTAGTGACTGCTCCGTCAAAAAACTCGTTGGGGTGAATGAACGTCGGCAATGTCTCAAAGATCGGCAGGCCATACAGGGCGATCGCCGGGTTGGGTCCGGTCATGATGCCGATGATGTAAACCACCCTGGGCAGCGAAGCCGGAGTAGGGGTAAGCTCAAAGACTTCAGTCGCCGCCGGCTCAAGACCAAGGGTTGTCTTCGCCAGCCTCTCGGCGATGCGCAGCTCGGCCATCTGCATGGCCGAATGGGCTTCGTTTTCCGAAATTCCGTCAACCAGTTGGCCCACGATCACCAGGTTCCGAGTTGACCCGAGCGGGGTGAGCGGCGCCCCGGGGCCGGACATGTCGAGCATGGAAGTGCTGGGGGCGCCGGTGCCGGCCTTGATGGCCGAGCGGTAGTTGACACAGGTCACCACTGCCATCCCTGACAGCCGGTTAGTTACCCCCTGCCCGCCGGCGTGGATGGGACTGAGGGTCCCGGGAAATATTCCCCCCGGCCCGCCGGCCTTGCATCTTGGCTCTACGACGTCCCTGATCTGGACAATCCTGACGTCCTCCCCCGGGCGGGCGATCTCCATCTCAGCGCCGGCGAATTTAGTCTCCTGCCGGACCAGGCCGATCAGTTCTTCTTTGTTCAGTGTAAGCAGACCGTCGTTGTAGGCCGTCTGGCTGCCCCAGACGAGGTCTCGCACCGGAAATGTTGCCAACTCAAGTCTCAAGTTAGTCTCCTTTCAGGAGTTAGGAAATAGTAGGCAGTAGTCAGTAGTGAGGAGACAGAAGACAGAAGTCAGAAGACAGAAGTCAGAAGCCCCCCGCCCATTCTATCTTCTATCTTCTGTCTTCTACCTTCTCTATCTCTATCTCTATCTCCTAATTCCTATCTCCTATCTCCTACCGTAGCTCGGTTATGATCCCATAAAGCTCAGGCCGCCTGACCCGGTACAGGCTGCTCCTGGCCCGCAGTTCGATGATGTCATCCAGGTCGAGCTCGGCGGAAATCATGGCTTCTTCCGAAGGCGGACCGAAAGCAATGACCTCGCCCCCGGCGCCCACGATACAACTGGACCCGAAGAAGTCATTTCTTCCTTCCACGCCGGCGTGGTTGCAGCCGACGGCAACGAGCTGGTTCTCCTGGGCCGAGGTCCGCATGGTCCTGATGAATGATTCGGCCCGGGTCTCGCCCCAGGAGGCAACCGGCACGAATACGATCCGGGCGTCCTGAAGCCCCAGCACCCTCCATGCCTCGGTGAGCAAACGGTCGCGGCAGATGAGAATCCCCACGCGGCAGAACCGCGTCTCGAATACGCAGTAGCCCCAGCCGGAGCGGATGTAATGTATTTCCAGGTTGGCGTCATTGCCTTCGATGCCCATGCTGGGGCTGATCTTCCGGTAGCAATGGACCTCAGGTCCGTTGGGTAGCTTCCCCCGGACGATCTCGCCGTCGGGGCCGATCAACACCGCGCTGTTGTAATACTCCCCTTCAGTCGAGCCTTTTTCATAAACCGACAAAACGATATGGGTACCCAGTTCCCTGGCCTTTTGCGAAAACAGGGCTGTCGTCGGCCCCGGTATAGGTTCGGCCCAGGCGAAATGTGCCGTGAAATAGGGCCGGTTGCACCAGTAGGGGGTGGTGCACAGTTCCGGGAACATGATGAAGTCAGGCTTTGCCTTGCCTGCGGCATCGGCCAGGGAAAGCAGGCGCCTGACGTTCTCGTCCTTGTTTTCGCTTGCCGGACCGGTCTGGATGGCGGTTATTCTAACGATGTTGGACATGGCCGTCTCAGAAGACAGAAGTCAGAAGTCAGAATGGGTGGGGTTGGGGGCTTCTGTCTTCTGTCTTCTGTCTTCTGTCTTCTGTATTCTATCTTCTCTATCTCTATCTCCTATCTCCTAGTAGATAGAGACAGAAGTCAGAAGTTAGAAGACAGAATGGGTGGGGTTGGGGGCTTCTGTCTTCTGTCTTCTGTATTCTATCTTCTCTATCTCTATCTCCTAGTAGTCCTCCGCCCGGAGCTTGCCCCTGCCCCACCAGTCAGAGCCGCCGATGATGTTGTCCCAGCCGTCCGGGAAAAGGGGGGTATCCGCCGGCTGCGCAGCACGGCCCTGCACCGGGTCCAGGTCCATAAGTACCCTGCCGTTGGTCCTTGGACCGATGACCCTCTCGGGCGCGGGCAACTCCAGCCTCCGCTCGAAACTGCCGGCGCTGACAATGGACTGGGCTTCCGGGACGGTAAACAGGAAAGGCAGTTCGTCCCCATTCTTGCCGCCGTACTCCGGGCTGAGCAATACCGTTTTGATTCCTTTTTGTTCGCAGGCCTCGACGGTGAGCATGATATCGATGAACCGGTTGCCCGACACGTTCACCCGGGTTACCACCGCTCCCTGGGCGCCCAGCAGTTTAGCCATCTGGGCGACGCACAGGGCGCCGGTCTGTTTGCCCATGTAGGTATCGGCGCTCATGCGGTGAAAGATCACCCCCAGGAAATGCAGCGTCTTGCCGTGCTGGCGGTATAGCTCGCGGACCACCGGCGGGTTCTGCCATTCCCAGACGTGGGGGTAGTTGTTCTTACCTTTCCGCGTATCCAGGGTAACCGCGCCGTCAAAAAGCTCGTTGGGATGGAGCAGGGTCGGCAAGGTCTCAGGAACGGGCAACCCGTAGAGGCTGACATCCGGGTGATAGCCGGTCATCATTCCCAGGATGTATACCACCCGGGGCAGGGAAGCTGATGTGGGAGCAAGCTCGAAGGCCTCGACTTCCGCCGGCTTCAGGCCCAGGGTGGTGCGGGCCAGTTTGTCGCCTACATGGAGCTCGGCCATTTGAATGGCGGCCTGGGCATCGTTTTCCGAGATGTCATCAGCCAGGGTCATCACCAGCACCAGGTTTTGCGTCGCAGCCAGGGGGGTGATGGCCGCCCCCGGACCCCACATGTCCAGCATGGAGCTATTGGGCGCCTGGGTGCCTGCCTTGACCGCCGATTTATAGTAGGCGCACGGGATGACTGCAGTTTGCGCCAGGCGGTTGGTCATCCCCTGGCCGGCAGGCCCGATGGGGCCCATGACGCCGGGGAAAACACACCCCGGGCCGCTGGCTTTGACCCTGGGCTCGATGGCATCCCGTATGCCGACGATCCTGGTCTTGTCGCCGGGCCGCGCAATTTCCAGCTCGATGCTGGTTATTCGTTTATCCTTCCGGACCATTTCAAGGAGTTCGTCTCTATTGAGCGACAGTACCCCGTCCCGGTAGACGGTGTTGCTATCCCAGACCATCTCGCTTATCGGGTAGCTGGCCAGTTCCAATCTCATGACCTGCCTCCTTACCCGGCCACCAGCGTCACCCGCGGCCTGATGACCACCGGTTCCTTTACCGCGGTCTGCATCGC
>CAZFEA010000116.1:6713-9596 GCA_964518085.1 uncultured Dehalococcoidia bacterium | reverse complement strand
GGCACGCCGTCCGCCAGAGGCGGATGCCGCTACGGGTGCCTGCTATCTCTATCTCTATCTCCTTCTCTCTCTTGCTCCATGATCGTCCGCCTTTCCTCCAGCCAACGGCTGAACTCTTTTTCGGGGTCACGGACTCCTATCTCCTCCATGGCGGTACGGCGGGCGTGAAGTCCGGTCCTGACCAGGAGATCTTCATACTGGGACTGGCGCTGTTTGTCCTGCGGCAGGATGGGTCCCCAGATAATGCGATGGGAAAGCTTGCCGAAATCCCGTCCCTGGAATTTCCTGATCAGCGCCAGCACCATGGCGTTTCGCTGTTGATAGGCCGCGGTGCGCAGGACACGTTTCCTTTTGACCTTCTGGATCAGCGGGTGCAGTTCAATTTCCAGGGCCACGCCTGACAGGTCCCGTTCTACTCCGCCAAAAGCGGCCCGGGGCGACTCCGCGGTATCGTGCAGCGCCCGGTAGAGCAGGTTGATATAGTCGATGTGAAGGCGAACGCCGCCTCCCTGGAGCAGGTCCAGCAGATAAGCTTTGGCATCCTCAGGTATGTTCCAGACGGCCCCGGGTTGGATGGCAATGTCCTGGGAGGAATCGACGTTTTCCAGTACGGCGATGGGATTGCCCGAAAGCTCGAGGATCCTGGAAAGCTGGCTGAGCGCCTGGTTGATTTCCCTCTGGGGCTCCATCAATGTGGGTATGTCGGAGAGGCCCCAGAACTTCTTTGGTTCCCTCAAATTGGGAAAGATCACAAAAGGAATGAACCCGTAGGGATTGGCCCCGTCCCGGAGGACGGCATCGTCCATGTAGAGGGCAAACCGGTCGCGGGTCCACAGTTCTACGATGGTGGTGCTTTTCTCCCGGGGCCGTTTTCCCAGGGTCATCTCCGCCTCTTCCGAAGAAAGGGAATAGCGAGAGACCACCCGCCAAATGCGGGAGACGTCATCCGCCGCCCACCAGGCAAAGAGGCCCTGGGGGTCCGGCGCTGAGATGCGGACCATCGGTGGCTGGTCGTCCCAGGACACCTTGTAGCAACCGTCCCCCAGTATGGAGGTGTCCACTTCGGTATCGAAGTCCAGGGCGGCCACATTGTTCGCCTCGTATACCTCGTGCAGTGTTTTTTCCGCGGCCGCCGCCCGGGCGGCGGCCCCTTTTCCCGACTCCAGCGATTCGACGGCGAAGCCGGAACCGGACATTACGTAGCTCGCCACCTTGTCCACCGCTACCCTGGCATAATTGAAGGTGAGCCGGCGCTCTTTCCGGCTTGAGGGCGCGCCGGCCCACTGCAACCCGTTGTAAAAATCGAGGTAGTCACGGTAGTTCCTGAGCCTTTCCTGGTCCAGGGTGGGCAGTGTGGCGATCAGGGCTTCTCCGGCCGCATTGTTCGAGGTTGGTGACGCACTATTCATTGCTTTTCTTTCCTATGATGCGCTGGACTGTCCTCTGGCTCACCCCGGTCATCCTGGCTATCAGGGCGGTGCCGGAGCCGCGGTCGTGATAGGCTCGTATCTCGCTGTCCCGGCGCTGCTTGAGAAATTGCTTTTTGCCGCCCTGGCTCTCCTCCAGGCACCGGGGAAGGGGACAGTCCAGGCAGGCGGGAAAGAGCTCGCATCCTTCATCCCTGTAGTCAGCCAGGTCCAGGCTGGCTTTTTCCCCGGAAAGTTCTACAATCGCGAATCCGCCTTTATCAAATCCCACTTGACGCTCCTTATTCAGTTGATCGGCTCCAGATATTTAGAAGGTCTTTATCGTTTTTCCCGGCAATCCGCGGGAGGGACGGGAATAATACTAGAACAGATGTTCTACTCTCGTCAAGGTCCGGTTGTCGCCCTCACCCGTCCGGGTGATTTTTGGAAATATCTGGCGATATTGCCCTGATACCCCTTTTCAAGAGTGAGACGAATGTGCTATATTCGGTGCCATCATCTTGGCAACTCACTTGTGGAAAGCAGGACCGACACATGGCAAGAAAGAGAATCTTGCTCACCGATGACGAGGAACCCGTCCGCACCCTGGTGGCGTTAACCTTGAAGAGCGATGGGCAATACGAGTTTCTGGAGGCAACCGATGGAGTCGAGGCTCTGGATATTGCCCGGCGGGAAATGCCTGACCTGATCCTGCTTGACGTACTGATGCCGCATATTGACGGCATCGAAGTCTGCACCCGGCTCAAGAATGACCCCGTCACCCGGCACATCCCTATCATCCTGCTTACTGCCCTGGTCCAGGAACGGGACCGGCAAAGGGGCCGCCAGGCCGGCGCCGACGGCTATTTCTCCAAGCCGTTCAGCCCCACCGCGCTCCTGGAAACGATAAACCGGTACCTCAACAAATAGGATCCAAGATTTAAGATTCAAGATTGAAGACGAGGACGGAGATCGTTTCTCTTAGATCTTGAATCTTAAATCTTGAGTCCGCTCGCGCTCCGGGGCTCGTAGCGGCCGGCTGCTTCTACTACCAGCCCCAGGCTCATCAGGAAGTCATCGTGGCCTTTAGCCGCGGGCACGCCGAAGGCCATCGTCCGGTTAGTGCGGTAGGAACATTCCGCCCGGTCGATTTCCGTCCAGAACCGGGCAAACTCGGCAGACCCGTCCGGGGCGTACATTTTCAGCTTGCCGCTGTTTATCGCTGCCAGCAGCTCGAAGCCCAGGTTTGATTTTGACTTTTCAGAGAAGATGAAGGGGGCCACCCTGTGGCCCAGGGACGATTGCAGCAGACTGCTGAGTCCGAGGCCAAGCCCGGTGGCGTCGATCACGATCTTCCGGCACGACCACACGTTGCGCACAAGGTCGTGCAACTGGCGGAACAGGTCGGTGTGGGACTCATCCCTGGTGTGCCAGTGATCCCGGACAAGCACGCGCGGGCGTTTGTCCAGGGTGTCCA
>CAZFEA010000116.1:5390-6613 GCA_964518085.1 uncultured Dehalococcoidia bacterium | reverse complement strand
ACGTCTATTCCGGCGACGAAAATGCCCTTATTCAGCGGCCTGGTTAGCCGGGGATGGTCCCCCTGGAGCAGCGCTTTTTGCCGGGGAGAGAGAAAGCCGCCTCCGCCGCGCAGCGGCAGCAGGTCGTACTGGGTAACGAACAGGGGATGGTTTTCTCCCAGCCGCTGCTTCTCCCCCCGGACATAGTCCAGGTAGTCCGGGTTGTGTTTTCCCACTTCCTGCCAGTCATAGCGGAAATGCCGCCTTGTGCCGTCCCGTTTCTCCATCTCCAGGTTGGTCTGCTTGATCTCTTCCAGCAGGGTAGTCTCATCCCAGGTTGTCCCGTAATGGACCGTGGTCACGTTGGTGGCCGCGCCCATGGGTTTGAATTCTTTGTTGTACTTCTCCTTGCTTACGTCCTGGGATTCGTCGATCTCCAGCAGGATGTCGGCGGTGGCGCCGACCACGCCGGCGGACTTGTCCGCGGAAAAGAAGAATTGCCTGGCCCTGCCCAGGGTAACCATGTAACCCATCTCGGAACGCCACATCCCGCTGTAGCCGGCGTCGTTGAGACGTTCCTTCAGCCTCAACATGCTGTTTACCGTCTGGGGCTTAAAGGTAGGGGAGGCCTTGACCGCGCTGCCGCCCCTGGACAGGAACAGGGTCAGGAGCAGCACCTCGATCTGGGCGGAGAGTTCGTTCTTGCCGCCCTGGCGCGATATTTCCACGGAAAAGGTGAGCCCCCTGCGATGCAGGACGCTGTCCAGGATGGCCCGGCCGATTTCGATCTGGTATGGGCGGAGAGCTATCATAGGAGTCAGTAGTCAGTAGACAGTAGCGGCACGCTGCCGCGTGCCGCTACTGTCTACTGACTACTTGTTTAACAGACTGGCGCCGAGGGTCTTGATGACCTCGTCGACGCTCTGGTAGAGGTCCTTCTGTGCCTTGTTGCCCAGCCGGTACCGGGTGGCTACGGCCCGGACCAGCATGGCCGCCTGCTTCAGGTGGAGGTCATGGTTCTGTGGCTCCTCCCGCAGCGCGGTGAGCAACTTGACCCTGAGCAGGGCGATCTCCTCGTCCAGCCCTTCCAGTTCCCGCGCCTCGCTGAGCAACAATCGTTCCACTTCAGACAGGGCCGCTTCGTAAAACTTGCTTCTGCGTTTGCCCCGATTGGGGATGTTGTTTGTTGATGTCGTATCGCTCATGTTATTAGAGTAGTCAGTAGCGGCACGCTGCCGCGTGCC
>CAZFEA010000116.1:2269-5290 GCA_964518085.1 uncultured Dehalococcoidia bacterium | reverse complement strand
GACTGTCAACGATTTTTTGACGCCTGCGTGATTGGTCATAGTACTTTAGTCCTGGTACCCTGGTAGATGGTCCGCAGGCGCCGCAAAAGGTTTATAATAGGAAACCCGATGAAGCTCTCGAAGAAATGGCTCTACATTATCTATGTAATCATCGCCATGATGATTATCCTGACCATGGTGGTCACCCTCATCCCCGGAACGGGGTAGGGCGCCGGCCTGCGGCGACGTGACCGGGACCGGCCGGCCGGCTTGGAGGCGAACTACCCCATCACCCAAACGGGTGAATTCCGCCGTTCGTTACCAAACCTATTGACAAGGGTTGATGCGTATGGTAAGTTTACCGATGGTATGAAGACCATGGGACATTATTCCGACGGCCGAAACGCGCCCACATTTGCTATCCAGCGAGCATAATTCCAGGAGATCCACCATGGATGACCAAGGTCTTGGCTACACCCTGAGGAGAATCCGGTCGCTTGTCTTTCGTAGTTCGACGAGATACTCGGTCCCCTTTGTTCATTTTCTGGTTATGGCCGCACTTATCTTCTCATTGGTAGGCGGCCTTGCCGCCGCACCCGAGCAGGGCTATGCCGCCGCCCCGCGGTCCAAGCCCCGGCCGAAGAGCACGGCGCTGCCCTCCGGGCCGGTGGTGATGGTCTCTCCCGACTACCAGGAAGGCGGGGTGGGGACGACTTTCACTGTGGGAGTAGTCCTGGCGAACGTCAGCAATGTATGTGGCGCCGAGTTTCACCTGAAGTTCGACCCGGCGAAGCTCCGGGTGGTGGACAAAGACGCGGGCAAGGCCGGCGTCCAGGTTAGCAACGGAAGCTTCCTGGTCCCCTCGGACCCGGCGGCTATCTGGCAAAACGTGGATAATACCGGCGGATACGTTGAATGGGCGGCTACCCTGCTGGCCCCGCAGTCCGCCGTCTCCGGCGCCGGCCCGCTGGCGGTCATCGAGTTCCAGGCCATCGGGACGGGCTGGGCCCCGCTGGGCTTTGTCAATCCCGCTCCCTACACGCCGGGCATCAAGGTTGCCGACAACACTGGCGCCCCGGTGAAGACCGACGCCATCCCCGGTTTGATCAAGGTGCAGCCGGATGCGCCGCGGCTGGAAATTCCTGTTGACCGGGTGGCGCCTTTTAACGAGATCACCGTGCCGCTACACTTCGTAGGCAATGCTGCTCCTTCGTTCTTTGACGTTTTTGTCGACTTCGACAAGACCAAACTGCGGGCCGACCGCGCCACGGCGCCGGCGGTGGAAATAAACAACGCCGCCGGCAGGCTCAGGCTGTCGGGCTCACCCGGCCAGCCCCCGGCGACACCCACCCCCTCCCCCATGGCGAACCCATCGCCGACGCCGACAACCACAGCGACGGTGCCGCCCATGTCGTTCCCTCAGGGAAGCGGATTGTCTTCCCCGGCCGGCGCGGTGGCCAGGCCGAAGGCCCTGCCCGCCAGTGAATTAACGCCGACACCCACGCCGACGCCGGTCACCGACCCGGCGGCCACCTTCAGCTCGCGCTGTGCTGTGTGTCACGGGCCTAACCGGGAGGGCGTAGTTGGGCCGCCTCTAACGGCCGAGGCTCTGTCCGGAAGGACGGTCGACTGGGTGATCGCCAAGTTGACCACCGGCTCCATGTCCGTTAACACGGTGGGTCTGACCAGCGCCGAGATAAGCGCCCTGGCCAACTGGCTGAAGACCAGCGGGGCAGCGACGCCCACGCCCACGCCCACGCCCACTGTTGTCGTTCCGCCATCGCCCACGCCATCGCCCACGCCATCGCCGAGTCCTACTGCCGAGGCGCCGCCATCGCCCACGCCTACTGTTGTCGTGCCGCCGTCGCCCACGCCATCGCCGAGTCCTACCGCCGAGGCGCCGCCATCGCCGACGCCTACTGTTGTCGTCCCGCCATCGCCGACGGCGCAGCCGACGCCGGGGCCGAGCCCCACCCCCGGGGCCGAACCCCAGTGGTTCTACCTCGGCGACATGACCTTCAGGGCGATCGGGTGGCACGGCTCTTACAGCAATTTGATCCTCACCATCAATGCCCTCAAGGACGCCAACAACCAGAATATCAGCGCCGGCATCCTCAACGGCCTCATCGTTATCCAGGAATACCCCGGCCAGCAGGTGGTGGTCTACCACAGTGTCGGGGCCGGCGGTCCGGACATATACACCATGCGCGACATCCCCGGCAGCGCGCCAGTGCGGCTGACCACCGACCCGGGTGGGGATGTCCTCCCCCACGCCGCGCCTTACACCGGCAGGATCGTCTTCAGGTCCAGCCGCGGCGGGGTGAACCAGGTATGGACCATGAACGCCGACGGCAGCGGCCAGTCGCAGCTAACCCTGGCCAACGGCCCCAACGAGCGGCCTCATATTTCCCCTGATGGAAGCAAAATTGTCTTCACCAGCTCCCGCGGCGGGACCGACCAGGTCTACATAATGAACGGGGACGGCAGCGGCGAGACCCGGTTGACCAGCAACGCGGCTACCGACCTGGCCCCGCACCTGAACTGGGACGCCACCAGGGTTGTTTTCACCTCCAACCGCGACGGCAACGAGGAAATCTGGGTAATGAATGCCGACGGCGCGGGCCAGACCCAGTTGACCTTCACCGCTGCCCCGGTGATCAACCGGCATCCCTCTTTCACCCCCGATGGCCGCATCCTCTTCGCTTCCACCCGCGATGGAAACAGCGAGATATACATCATGAACGGGGATGGGACGGGCCTGGCGCGCCTGACCAACAACAGCTTTGAGGATGACCATCCGAAAATGAAGCCCAACGGGCAGAAGATAGCCTTCACCTCGGTGCGGAACGGGAACAGCGATATCTACCTGATGAACCCGGACGGCAACCCGCTGAGCGAGGTAAGGCTGACGACCTCTGCGGACGTTGACGAACATCCCGACTGGATAATACTGCCCGGAATGGGACCCGGACCGGAGCCCACGCCAACTTCAACACCCACCGGCACCCCGGGAGCGCAGCCTACGGCGACGCCATCGCCCAC
>CAZFEA010000116.1:0-2169 GCA_964518085.1 uncultured Dehalococcoidia bacterium | reverse complement strand
ACGGCCACACCGTCGCCAACCCCTTCGGGCACACCCACGCCGACGCCGACCCCCATCCCGGCTAACTATGCCAGGGTCGAGGTCGGTGCTGCGGTGGTGGGTCCCGGCGGCACTGTTGAAGTGCCCATAACCGTAAAGAATATTCCTCCACACCCCACCGAGCCGCAAACCAAGGGTGGCCTGGGCGCCTACGACTTCACCGTCAATTTCACCTCCAGCGTGATAAGCGTGACCACTGTACTGGGCGGCGCATACCCGTTTGACGGCGCGCCCACCAAGAACACCTCGGTTGCCGGTCAGGTCAAGCTGAATGCCTTCCAGACCTCCGAACAGCCCGGTCCCACCGGTGACATTGTCGTAGCCAAACTGCGGATAAGCGGCCTCGGCGCCGCCGGCAGCGCGACGCCGTTGACTGTCACCGTTACCTCCCTGGTAGACTTCGAGGGCGACCCGATACTCGCGGGCGCGGTCCACGGATCGGTCACCATCTTCGGCGCCGAGTTCTCCGCCAGTCCCACCTCGGGGGCGGCGCCGCTGGTGGTGCAGTTCACCGACCAGACCCCCGGGCAGCCTGCCTCGTGGTCATGGAATTTCGGCGACGGCGCCGGCAGCTCTTCGCAGAACCCGTCGCATAGCTATGCCCAGGGCGGGAGCTACAATGTGTCGCTGACCGCCACCGCCGGGACGAACACCCACACCCTGACAAAGACCGGCTACATCAAGGTGATCAAGGCCGACTTCAGCGCCACCCCCACCGGCGGCACCAAGCCGCTTACGGTGAACTTCACCGATCTGTCCAGCGGGACGGTCGCCAGTTGGTCGTGGAACTTCGGCGACGGCACGGGAAGCTCTTCGCAGAACCCGGGCAAGACCTACAACAACACAGGTGCATATAATGTAAGCCTGACGGTCACCGGGCCGGCCGGCAGCGCCACCCTGACCAGGAACGCCTACATCAGCGTCACCGAGTTCCAGCACATACCCGGCCTCAGCCAGGAGATCGGCAGCGACGGCATAACCTACCTCAATGTGAGCATCAGCCGCATCCGCAATCCGTCCACCGATGAGACCATCCAGTTGACCGGCGGCATCCGCGGCTTTAACTTTACCCTGAGCTATCCCGGCGGGGCCGTCAATATCATGTCCAGCAGGGGAGCGGGGCCTTACGCCTCGGTAACCTCGGACATCCGCAATGCCGACGGGACGGCCACCTTCAGCGGCGCCCAGGGTACCTCGTCGCCGCAGGCGCCGTTGACCCTGGCCCAGGTAGCGCCGCGGATCACCGGCTCCAGCGGGGTGACGCACGACGTTGTCCTGTCGTTCAACAGCCTTACCGACGGCGCCGGGGCCAGCGTGCTCGCCGAGTCTACCAGGACATTGAAAGTGCGCCGCGGCGATGCGCGCGCCGACAATTCGATCACCATTTCGGATGCCCTGTTCATTGCCCAGACCCTGGCCGGCCTCAGGGATCTCGGTGAGACGATAGCTTTGACCCATGCCATCAACGGGTCCAGCGCCAGGCTGGAGACCGCTACCACGGGGGAGAAGCTGACCATCACCGATGCCCTGTTCGTCGCCCAGATGCTGGCCGGGCTGAGAAATGAGAGTTTTGAGTAAAGGGAAAAGGCGAAAGGGAAAAGGGAAAAGGGAAAAGGGGTGGGGTCTAACTCCTAACTCCTAGCCCGGACAAGCCGGAACCAAGAAATATTGTATGACAGAACTCCATCGATAGATCGGAATTGGTTAGTAGATTACTGAGATTAGAGACAGATTACAGAGATTATGAATGGGGACAACGGAGAGATTCAATAATAATCTTTGTAATCTCTTGTTAATCTCCGTAATCGTAATTCCGATTCTTTTTCCATTTTGCGCACAATCTTGTTGGATAGGGACTAACTCCTAGCTCCTGACGCCCAATGCCTATCGCCTAACGCCTAACGCCTAATACCCCGGTATGGCTCGAAACCATACCGGGGGATGTCAACAGACAGGTCTGATTTGGTTACAATGGAACGTCCAGAAAGGAGTACAGGTAAAATCCGGGAAAAATCCCCCTTAATCCCCCTTTTGCGAAAGGGGGAAAGAAAATCCCCCTTGATCTCCCTTTTGCAAAAGGGGGAAATGTGGTCTCCCCCTTTGAAAAAGGGGGACTAAGGGGGATTTCGG
>CAZFEA010000115.1:9125-9624 GCA_964518085.1 uncultured Dehalococcoidia bacterium | reverse complement strand
CGGCTTCAGCCAGACCCTTCAACTCACCCGGCAGGTCGAGGCTTTGGATTCCTTCTCCCGGGATGGCGAACTTGACAGCAGCGCCGCCGTTTCGAACGAAATCTTCCAGATATTCTTTCTTCAGGACAGGCAACCATTCACGGATATTCAGGTAGGGGACCATCAAATTGCCCCTTCAGGTGTTTGCGAATCCTGGGTTTCGGTCACATTCTGTGGCTGCGAAAAGGAAACACCATAGTATCTCTTCAACTCGCCTTGCTCATTGATTATGCTGAGTGTCCGGCTAGGGGTTTTTGTGCCGGTGCTTGCCGGAAAGCTGACCCTGGCCCCTTTCCTGGTGGTGTCCACAGTGCTCCGGTGGAGAAGATATATGTCCCGGACAAATTCTTGCTTCGAATATTCTTTCGATTGCCCCGGAAGCACTGTCAGCAATTCGTAAACATCCAACAGGGAAATCACCGGCTGGGAACCCACCGTGGTCAGGGCGAGCCTTTGTCGG
>CAZFEA010000115.1:1667-9115 GCA_964518085.1 uncultured Dehalococcoidia bacterium | reverse complement strand
AGGGCGGAAGCGGGGTGGACGTTTCTGCAGTTCTTTCAGATATTCAACAAGTACGCCCGGTCGGAGCCGTTTTTCTCGTGTCTTGTCTATCAGCACCGCCTTCTCCGCCGGCAGGACCCGTACCAACACCGGATAGGCAAAAAGACGGTCTTCGCTCTGAAAAATACGGAGTCCCTTTTGGGCGGCAAGCTCAAGTAGCTCTATTACATATGAGCCGTCGGACAAATAGGCTTCATCGTTGAAATTCCAGCCCGCTTTAGCGTTGGCCATCTGCTGGCGCAGCGCCGCTTCTGCCTTATCCGCCGCCTCCATAGCCGACTTCAGGTCCTTAAGATTTCCAAGCCGGGCGGCGCTGCTAATCTTCCGTAGCGCTGCGAAAACACCCTGCGCCGCTTTCAGACTGGTGTCGGCATCATCTTCGGTTTTGGCCAGTGCCTTCTCAAGGCTCGGCTTGATTTCGTTTTCCACAGTTCCTCCCGGTTAGATGCCTGAGGTTGATTTGTCCGGGGATACCGCTGTCGTTCGAGGTGTTAATATAGCATCGAGACCGGAATCCGTCAAGCGCCGGTCAGCCAGGCAAAAAGCCGTCTCAATCTTCAATCTTGAATCTTTGATCGCAGGTCTTCCGGGCTGGTGACCGGCGCCAGGCAGCGGTACTGGTGGCAGAGGTAAGCCGTCGGGGCGCCGTCCTTCATGCTACGGCCTTCGAGGAGGGGCAAAGCGGCAATCGCCGGCGGCGCGGCATCGTCGATCCCGGCGACTACCCTGTTCGGAATATAGCGGTCGTGAATGACCTGCAGCAACGCCTGGGTGCGGCTGTCCGCCGCCGCACCGGCAATGGCCAGTTCCAGGGGCTGGGACAGGTGAAAGTCCAGGGCGCAGAGCCAGTGGCCGAAGCCAAGGGGTTGGTCCGGCAGAAAAGCAACCACCGATTCCAGCGCACTGACCGCGATGCGGTGATACCGGCTGTCGCCGGTGAGCCGACCCAGCCGCAAGAAAAGGCCGGTTGCCTGGGAACTGCCGCACGGCAGGGCATTGTCCAGCATGTTCCGCGGCCGTACCACCAGGCCCGGCGCCGCGCCTGCGGAATCGAAGAAGACCCCGTTTTGCCCGTCCCAGAACTCCCCGACCATGACAGGCGCCATTTCCAGGACCGCCGCCAGCCAGGCCGGTTCCAGCGTTGCCTCGTACAGGCTCAGCAAGCCGCCGGCCGCCGAGGCGTAGTCTTCGAGAAATGCCGGTACCTTGCTTTCTCCCGCGCTATAGATATGCCATAATTTCCCGTTCTTCCACAGATTATTCAGGACAAACGAGGCATTTCTCCGGGCGGCCTCGACATACCGTTTCTCGCCCAGCGCCCGCCCCGCCTCGGCAAGGCTGGCCATCATCAACCCGTTCCATCCGGCCAGCACCTTGTCATCCCTGCCAGGTCTGACCCGCCTTTCCCGGTAGGCCAGGAGCCTGCTTCTGGCCTCTTCCAGCAGACCATCGCCGGCAGGGGCCGGGAGTGTGCCCTCGCCGGCGACGTGTAGAACGTTCTTGCCCTCGTAGTTTCCCGGTCCGGTGACGCCGAAATAGTCCGAGACCATCCCGGCCTGCTCGCTGCCGAGGGCGTCCTCGATTTCCGCCGGCGTCCACAGGTAGTATTTGCCTTCCTCACCTTCGGTGTCGGCATCCTGGGCGGAGCAAAACCCGCCTCCGGGCGCGGTCATTTCGCGCAAAACATATTCCAGGGTACCCTCTGCTATGCTGCGGTACAACGGTTTGGCGGTAACCTGGTAGGCGTGGAGATAGACCCGGCTCAACAGGGCATTGTCGTATAGCATCTTTTCGAAATGGGGCACCAGCCAGGCGGCATCGGTGGAATAGCGGTGGAAACCTCCGCCCAGTTGATCGTAGATGCCTCCCCGGGCCATCCTCTCCAGACTCGTTTCCACCATTTCCAGCGCCATGCGCTCCGCTGCCGGCGCGGCACGCCTATCTGCTGCCGGCACGGCACGCCGCGCCGCTACCATGCGCAGGTGATACCGCAGCAGGAATTCCAGGACCATGGGCTGGGGAAACCTGGGGGCTTCGCCGAAGCCGCCGTTTCGTTTATCGAACGCGGCGGAGAGCTTCGAGCAGGCCCGCTTCAGGACGTCGTCCGAGAGGGCTTTGGCTTGTGGCTTCTGGTAGGAAAGTTGTTCCAGGTAGGAACGGACCGCATCGGCCGATTTTTGTATGCTGGTCCTTTCAGAGCGATAGGCCTCGGCGGCGGCGATCAATATCTTGCGAAAAGAGGGAAGGCCGTGGACATCCTGGGGCGGGAAATAGGTACCGCCAAAGTAGGCATCGCCCGCCGGGGTGAGGAAAACGGTGAGCGGCCAGCCGCCGCGACCGGTGATTGCCTGGACCGCTTCCATGTAAATATGGTCCAGGTCCGGCCTCTCCTCGCGGTCCACCTTGATGTTGACGAAGTTCTCATTCATGAGGCGGGCGGTCTCTTCGTTTTCGAAGGACTCCCGCTCCATGACATGGCACCAGTGGCACGAGGAGTAGCCGATACTCAGGAGAATGGGCTTGTCCCGGGCGCGGGCCTCGCCCAAAGCCTCATCCCCCCAGGGATACCAGTCAACCGGGTTGGCGGCGTGCTGGCGCAGGTAGGGGCTGGTCTCGCCGGCGAGTCGGTTAGGCACTCATTTTACTTTGACTTTGACCGGTTTGGCCGCTTTGGGCTTCATCGGCTCGCCGCAGCACAGGAGCTCATGCACCTCGACACAGCCGCAGAGCTCGTCGACTATGACCGACATCCCGCACTCCTCGCACACCAGGGAGGCGCCCTTTTCCGGCCTGGCGGCCGGGGCGCGTTTTTGCGCCGCAGCGGGCTTTTTGGCCGCGGCCGTTGCAGTTTTGGCCTGTGCTTTAGCCGGGACGGGCTTTTTGGCCGCGGCCGGCGCGGCCGCGGGTTTGGACTCCGCCTTGGCGGCGGCGGGCTTGACCGGGGCTTCCTTGCTGATTGCCATGACTGGTCACTCCTTCAACGACGTTGTCATAGGGGTCCTATAAGGTCATTGTAAAGGTTTCCCAATCAATGTCAAGGTAGTTTGACACCCCTTAGCCCCTAACGTTATACTTTTGTTACATCCTCCCAAATTTCGGGCCATTAGCTCAGCTGGTTAGAGCACAGTCCTGATAAGACTGGGGTCTGTGGTTCGAGTCCACAATGGCCCAGTGAACATCTTGCGAACTTTTTCGAGACAAACGTTTTACGTTTTGAGAACAAGAAGCGAACTCTCTTATTAAACTCTTCTTTAATACCCCCGCTCATTATCAAAAAACAGAGGCATTTGGTTTAATTGCCGGTCTTTTTGCTGACCTTCTTCGGCTTGGCTTCAAAGAGTTTGAGCACTCTCTCCCTAAGATAGCGCTGCACGAAGGAATTGACCGTTCCATCCGGGTATAGAATGCGGTTGCCGATGAGAGGCTTCATCTTGCTTTCCAGAACTGACTCAGAGTAAGGAACGCCTGTCTTTGCCTTGAGATCGGCCAAGTTAAACCGGGCGTTTTTCCAGAGCCATTCCCAGATTTCATTCTCAGATTCGCCGACATGTTTTGTCAATTCATCGGCGTTCTTCACCTCGAGGTTTGTCCAGGCGATGATAATCCTGATAAGCTCCGGGTTATCAGCTATTACCAACACCATCTCGGGTTTCTCATTCTGCTTGAAATGGTCCAGTTTCTCCACAAACAAGTCTTCACTCATAATTTCCCTTTATAAGACACAATTGCAGCGACCGAGGTTATTTTCAACTCCGGTCTCCTGCCACAGCTCTTTTTCTTCCAAGCAGAGTGCAATTTCAAGCTCAGGGCGGAGGCTTCGAGCCAGTTGGATAATATGAGAATATATTTCATGTCGTAATGAGCCTGAATAGCGGGCTCTGCCATCTTGAGATTTAAGTTTTGTGTCTATATTTACCGAGACAGAGTTGCGTAAACCCAGCTTTCTTTCCATCAACGCTTGCGCCGCTTTGTAGCTACATATTCCACCGATTGTCAGCCTCTGCAACGGAACGGTTTCAATGAGATGTCGGATAAAGCCAGCATAGGCATCCCGCCAATTTTCGACTGGAATTATGGGCATCATGACGGCGCGTACCGGGTATCCAGCTAAAGCCACTCGGCGCATTGATTCCAGGCGATCTTCGATACCGGGTACGTTTTCTTCAAAAATCCGACATAGTTGGGGAGGGTTTACGCTCCATGAGAGGATTGAGTGCCCTTTGTGTGCCAGCTTTATTAGCCAGTCAATATTGATACTCTTGGTAAGAAGCGTTAGGCGGGCATAAGAATGTTCAGCAAAGAAAGGTACCATTACTGTGGAGTAAGCGGTCAAAGGGTCAAGGGCAAGAGCATCTTGGAGCTTGCCAATATAAAAAGCAGTGGGCTTTCCTAACCGACGCGCGATGCGGTCAATCTCGGCAAGCATTTCCGGCAGATTGACGTATATCTTAACCGTAGGGGAGAATTGACGCCCTGTGTTCCGGCGAGGTAGCAGTACTTGCATCCGTAAGGACAGAAGCCATAGGGTGAGAAATGCCAATAGTTGGGGCATGTATTACCCTCCTCTTCGCTGAAGCGCACGGCATTCTTAAGCTCACCAAAAACAAGGGTCTGTTTGCCAGTCCTGTGCAAAGCAAGTACATCGGTTTCATTTAATTCAATTCTGTTATGGGGAATATCCGAGCACTCTGTAACTCTGGCTTCAGGGTAAAGGGCACAGATGTGCTTCACAAAACGCTTACGCTCAGGTGTAGACATGCTGCCCCTGGCAAGAAAGATTTGAGAAATCGTCATGTAATCTGGGCGTGTTGGCTCATAGTTATCCGGGAGTGAATAATTCCTGGTTTTTTCATCAAATAAAGAAGCCTGGTTAGGATTATCATTCATGTTTTGAACCATCAATCGTACTTACCCGAACTGCTTTCTGTCCTGTAAGGTTTTTCCCAGCGTTTGATGATGACATCACAGTAGGCAGGGTTAAGCTCCATCACGCGGGCTTTTCTTGAAGCCTTCTCAGCCGCAATGAGCGTTGTTCCTGAACCACCAAAAGGTTCAAAGATACTTCCTTCACTACCGGTATATTACTGTATGGAACGAAAAGGGATTTCTACCGGGCATACGGCGGGATGACCAAATTGTTCAACCTGATTGGTGACGGCGGGTATTTCCCACACGTCAGTATGGTACTTTGACATGTAATTTCGTCCTTCTCGAGGAACTTTCCCCATGCCTAGCTTTTTGGCCGCTTTCCACCTCGTGTGACCGGCGATAATGGTCAGGTTCTGGTCACACAGGATAGGAACATTGAAACCAAATGAACGGATGCTCTCGGCGACTGCATCCACGGCGTGGTCATTCAATCTCGGATTATTTTCCCACGCACGGAGATTGGTTAGATTGATTTCCTTAACTTCAAGCATATCTGAGTACCATATCAGAACATATGTTCCATAATAGTGTGAAGGTCAGTTGTTGTCAAGAGGTTCCTGGCACTTCTACTGCAAGACTGAAGTCCAACTCAAACGTCCTGGTTCTGTCTATCGTCAAGTACCGCCCAGTTTCCGTGTTGCGAACTAAACCAGTTTATCACCTTCTTCAAACAGCTATTAAAACTGCAACTATTTGGAATCAGCGGCTTGGGGGTTATTTGGGTCTCTTAGTATCCTGGGCAAGAAATCCGCAGGCGCCCGGCTTGAGGTCGCCAGGCTGATCATAACCTGAGCATACGGATCGGCAACCTTTATTGCACTGCGGGCTTCGGCTACCAGCCTGGCGTAATCGGCAGGTGTTCCCAGCCAAAAATCAGGTAGATTAGCCTCATTCCAGATTTCCCAGGTTTTGATGTAGTCTTTGTAGCGGAAGACCAGAGCGCTCACATAAGCACGGTAGCCCAGGTCTAATTTGCCCGGGGAGCGCTCGATACGATCCCAGCGCAACTCGACGCGAAGCCACGGAATACCGGCACCCTTCTTGCCCAATAATTTGAGTGCCTCTTTTGAGCCGCTGTCAAATTCGTTGCCGGAAAAGGAAATCCCATATGGCAGACCATGGTCCATCAGCATTTTAGAACCTAATGTCCAGGCCGGAGCCGGCTTAGTCGTTACCGGGACCTGGCTGCTTGGTACTGGAGGCTGCGCCTGCTGTGGCACGGGGGACGCTATCACCCCGGTGGTGGCAACAGAGGGTGCGGGTGCAGGGCTAGGCGCACTGGTTGGTTGTGTCACGCTCGTTGGCGCAGGGGATACCGGTTGAGATAACGGCGTGATGGCACAGGCTGCCATGGTCAGAGCTAGAGCGATGGCCAAAATCCGTACCGGGATCTAGCGCTCACTCTTAATCATTTCGGCGGAACCGGAACTAAAGCTGATCATGACACAACATGGAGTTATAGCGAGGATCAGGGAAGGCCAGTTGAGCAAGATAAATCCGTGGTCAAGAGTTGCGGCTCCTCCCCGGCCTGCGGGCACGGCTACACATTGATCCGGCGTTTGCCCAGGTAGCCCGCCACCCAGTCTGCCAGCTTGACCTGGCCAATTGCCGCGCCCGTAATCTCGATTTGCTTTTCGAGCCAGGTGACGCTCTTTTGCACTACCATTTGCCATTCATCCCTCCGCTGGCCGAACTTGTTCTCCAGCAGCCACAGTACAATTGCCGTGGCCAGCAACACGGGGCCATCAGCCTCTACCCGGGTCTCGATCCTGCCCGCGATTTGCTTCAATTCATCCTCCTGCAGTCCCAGGGCCTTGATCGTCTTCTTATCGAGGCTGAACCCGCCCTCCGGCCGTTGCTGCGCCAGCAGCGTCAGCAAGGTATCGCTTTTCCCGGTGAGTGCGCCCTTTTTTCGGGACAGTTCTGGCATGGGACGCTCATTCCGGGGGGCGGCGGGGGGGCAGTATAAGAATGAGGGACGATTTCCCGGCACCACCAGATGTTGTACATCCATAGGCCTGGAAGCGCGTGCCAACTTGTTTTGCGCAAGAGACAGCCTCGGCAGCCCGCTTACAGTTCCATGCCAGCCGGCGGTCAACTGAACCGGCACCTTTCGGAGGACAACGCTGCCGGTGGTCTTTTCCTCGTCCGGCCTCTGTTCCACGGCTACGTAGCTGGTGTCTCTGGATATCAGTCCGTACTTCCGGCACAGGTCAAGGATCTCACTCTTTTCCCTTTGTCCCCCGGCTCGGGTCTGACGGGACCCCACCGTCCCCGTCCCTTCTTCGAGGTCCCGGATTCGCTCCCGCGCCCATAAAACCGGGATGGCGGTGGAATCATCCGCGGCCGGGGCCACGGACAGCGTCCAACTGGTGGGATCGCTTCCCCTCTTGCCATCGACGGTCAGGGTTTCCGGCGCGGCGCCAGCCGCGAACCGCGCGAAGATGGTCACGCCCTGTCCCCGGTAGAAGACCGGGTCC
>CAZFEA010000115.1:0-1657 GCA_964518085.1 uncultured Dehalococcoidia bacterium | reverse complement strand
CACCACCTTGCCGTAAAGCCTCAAGACCCGGGGTTCGATTCTCTCTCCCGGTGCAATCATCTCCGCTGCGAATCTTAATCTTCAGTTCTAGTTCTTCCATTAGGTACGTTCGATTCTCTCTCCCGGTGCAATCATCTCCGCTGCCCCGCCCGAAATGCGGCAGATTTGCTTGATGAAGTATTCATTGGGCCCGTGGCCAATGCCCACGGCGAATAGGCGTGCTTTGGCAGCATCCTGGCGGCGTACCAGGTCAAGGATTTCCGCCTCGTTGCCGATCTGTCCATCGGTAATCAGAATTATGCTTCTGGCGCTCCCGGCCCCGGCGGGCCGGGCAAAGATGTCCGCCAGCGGCGCCAGGACCTCGGTGCCGCCGAGGTCGGCATCGGTCCTCGACAGGTACCGCAGGGCCTGGTCCAGACTGTCGGGCGTGTATTTCTGGCTGGACGGGAAGAGCTTGTCGAAAGAGCTGCCGAAACGGTACAAATTGACTTCTGTGCCCGGCGCGAGTCCACGAAGGAATATCTCCAGGGCCGCTCTGGCCTCGGCGATGGAGATTCCCTGCATCGAGCCGGAACAATCCAGGAGAAAGACAATTTCCCGGCCCTGTTTGTCATCAGCCGGCAGATCGGCGTTATCGGAAGATAGGTCGGCTTGAAGGAAAACTTCATGGTCCGTCCGGTAAGCAAACGCCCTGTTTTCAAAGGCTCTGGCATATTTAATGTTCAGTACAAAGTCGCGGTCCATCGCCCCGGTCCCGGCGGCAAAAGACACCAGGACACAATCGTGACCGAACTCAGTCGAAATGGCGTGAGAAGGGCATTCTACCGCGGCCACGCCGTCCTTGCCGGCGATAGCGACCTGGAGCTTCAAGCCGTGTTTGGCATCGAGGGTAACATCCGGGTTGATAATTTTGCCCGGGGGGATGCCGTCTTCATCGCCCATGCGCCCGGGTAGGTAGCGCGGGGAAATGGTGGTGGGAAGGGAGAACCTTACCTCCGGACCATTGGTTTCCAGCAAACTGGCGTACTGGATCTCAATTACCGCTGAAGCCTGGGGCGGCAGGTTACCCACGGAAAGAGTGAAGATGTTGGGGCGCTCCTCGTCCAGCAAATAGCCTCCATGTCCCGCCGCCAGGGCATCATCATACTCTTTGAAGGCCTCTTCCCGTTCCTTGACCTGGCCGGTAATAGTCCTGGCTCCGATTACTGCCCTGAAACCGCACAGGGCGGCCCCTTCGGGCAGCGGGAATTTGTACACCGCCTCGATGGGATCAGGCTCGATGTTCTTGAACGTTTGCCGTACCCTGACGCGGGCCGCCCGCCCGGTGACCGTCCCCGTGACCTCGACTCCGGTGAGCGGAACGGGGGTGGCCTTCCTGGTCAACAGACCGAAACATTCCTGGATCATGGCTCTTTTCCTCCTTCAAGAATTGATCGGATGGCCAGAACTATCCTGGATATCCTGGCGCCGGCCTGGTCCTCCATGTCCCGGCTCAGGTGCAATTCCAGGCCAGGAACGATTTCATACCTGGCCCAGACCTGCCGCGGGAATGGGGTTTCCCTGTCTACGCCATCCTGCAGACAGGCTACAGTCTCCGCCAGTCCCATTCCCCTTTCGCGCAGCGGTAGGCCAGGATCTTGAGGAGCGTCGTCTTGCC
>CAZFEA010000114.1:0-9625 GCA_964518085.1 uncultured Dehalococcoidia bacterium | reverse complement strand
ACCCAGGCCATCATCGATGCCTGCAAACCCCTGGAGTGGTCCCCCTCCTGGCACCAGGATGCCTATGTAAACCCGGAGCTGAAGAAAAAGGTCAAAGAAAAATGGGGCAGCTTGCTGTAGCGGCACGTTGCACGTGCCGGGGCCGGGTCGTAGCAGCACGTTGCACGTGCCGGGGCCGGGGACGGCGGTGTCCCGTAACCGCGGGCCGTTGGCCCGCTCTCAAATGGACCAGAATGGAATCAACCGGGCCCAGGCCCATTTTTTTCTGGCACGCCGCGCCGTGCCGCTAATGATCCACGGGCAGGGGTCCGCCAGAGGCGGATGCCACCCTATGGAAAAGGAGGGATAAGAATGAACCGGATAATAAAGTTTGTGTGTCTCCTGTCCTTCGCGGCCCTGCTGGCCGGCGTCCTGGCCGCCTGCCAGCCCCAGCCGGGCGCGCCCGCCGGAACGCCGCCGCCCAAAGCTACCGCGGCCGTCCCGGCCAAAGCCACCTGGCAGGAGGACTGGGAAAACACAGTGGCTGCGGCAAGGAAGGAGGGAACCCTGGTGGTCTACGTGGTCCACGGGCCTGAATTCAGAGTTCCGGTGGCCAGGGCGTTCAAGGAAAAGTTCGGTATCGACACCGACTGGGTAGTGGGGATAACCGACCTGCTGCCCAAACTTCTCAAGGAACGGCGCGCCGGACTGTATCTGGGAGATGTGATGATATCCGGAGCGACTACCCTGCAAAATCTGAACGCCGAGGGCGCAGCGGACGCCATAGAGCCGGCCCTGGTTCTTCCCGAGGTGACCGACCCGGCCCAATGGCTGGGTGGAAAGCTTCACTTTTTAGACAATGACCGGCGAAGTCTCGCTTTCTACTCGCGGACTGGTTCCACCATCATGGTCAATACCGAGATCGTGAAGGCCGAAGATTTCAAATCGTACCGGGACCTCCTGAGTCCAAAATGGAAAGGGGAAATAGTCATCAACGACCCTACCGGGGTTGGCGGCGGGGCGCGGGTGTCCACGGTTATGCATGTGCTCCTGGGGCCTGACTTCCTGAGGGAACTGGCCAAACAGGAACCGATGATAACCCGCGACCAGCGGCAACAGGTGGAATGGGTGGCCAGGGGCAGGTATGCCATTCTCCTTGGTCCGGGCACCACCAATATGGCCGAGTTCCGCAAGGTTGGAGCCCCTATCAGGCATGTCATTCCCACCGAGGGGACGTGGTCCGGCGCCGGCGGTGGGACAATTTCGATGATAAAAAATGCGGCTCACCCGGCCGCTGCCAGAGTCTTCTTGAACTGGTTCCTGTCCAGGGAAGGGCAGACCGTAGCTGTCAAAGCGGCTCAGGAGCAAAGCCGCAGGCTGGATGTCAGCCCGGAATATATTGAGGAAGACCGGCGTCTGCAACCCGGAGTGAACTACGTTGACGGCGATTCGGAATCCTTTATCCAGAAGATCGAGGAGACCAGGGCGCTGGTCAGGGAGGTCTTCTCCGCCCAAATGAAGTAGTGAGCTGAACATATGGAAAAGGAGGGATAAGAATGAACCGGATAATAAAGTTTGTGTGTCTCCTGTCCTTCGCGGCCCTGCTGGCCGGCGTCCTGGCCGCCTGCCAGCCCCAGCCGGGCGCGCCCGCCGGAACGCCGCCGCCCAAAGCTACCGCGGCCGTCCCGGCCAAAGCCACCTGGCAGGAGGACTGGGACCGGACGGTCGCCGCCGCCAAAAACGAGGGTAAGGTCAGCGTCATTACCAGGTGGCCGCCCAATGTCCGGGAAACTGTCGCCGCCGCGCTTCGACAAAAATTTGGCCTGGAAATCGATTACACCGCCGGCATCCTTGGCGAACACTGGCCCAAGATCGAGGCCGAACGCCGCGCCGGGATGTACCTCAGAGATGTGGCCATGGACGGGGTCACCGCCCTGATCGCCACCGTCGTTGCCGGTGGCGCCGCCGAAACCATGGAGCGGGTCTTTATCCTGCCCGAGGTCAAAGACGGGGCCGTCTGGAGGGACAAAAGACTTCCTTTCTATGACAAAGATGGGAAGATGTTCATGTACATCTCCCGCATCGGCCCGACACTGGCGATCAACAAGGACGATGTCAGGATCGATGAGTTCAAGTCCTGGCGCAGCCTTCTGGAACCGAAGTGGAAGGGGAAAATACTGGTCTATGACCCCACTATACCCGGGCCCGGCAATGCCCTGATGACCACCGTGGGCGAGATCATGGGAACGAACTATCTAAGGGAACTGGCCAAACAGGAGCCGGTGTTCAACCGGGACATGAGAACCCAGGTGGAATGGATCGCCCGCTCCAAATACGCCGTCGCCCTGGGATTTGAATTTACCCTGTTCGAGCAGATGCGCGGCCAGGGCGCCCCCCTGGTACACGTGGTGCCGGCCGAGGGCACCTACTTCGGGTCGGCGTTTGGCAGCATGGTAGTCTTCGAAAGACCGGGCAATCCCAATGCTACCAGGGTGTTCACCAACTGGCTGCTTTCTAAAGAAGGCCAGACCCTGTTCGCCCGGGCGGCCAAAGAGCAAAGCCGCCGCGCCGACGTGCCGCCGGAACTGGTCCCCGACCGGCTTTTCCAGGAGGGCATGAAATACGTCGACTTCGATACCGAAGACAGCATCAAAAAGCGGACCGAGATGTTCCGCCTGAGCAAGGAGATCTTCGGCCTCAAATAGCGCGCCCGTAGGTATCTGGGACTAATCTCGGAACCAGTGGAAAACAACTTCCTGCGCTTCCATAACCGACAGGCGGCACGAGAATCCCAGGAATAGACAATTAGTATTCAATAGAGGTCAACAACTCCCAATCTATTTTCATTCACTTTCCGTGAGTTCTCCAAAAACGCACCACTACCCAATGAAAACAATGTGTCACAGGCGGGGACGCCTGTGATACCGACAGGACACTGAAACCATGAGCAAAAACGAATCGCCCCCTCAAGAAGACGTCTGGATCCCTTCCGTCTGCATGATGTGCTACAGCCAGTGCGCCATAAGGGTGCACCGGGTAAATGGCGTGGCCGTCAAAATCGAAGGCAATCCGGACAGCCCCCAGAGCTGCGGGCGTCTGTGCCCCAAGGGCCTGTCGGGACTGATGCTCCTGTATGACCCCAACCGGGTCAACAAGCCGCTCAAACGGACCAACCCGGAAAAGGGCATCGGCGTCGACCCCAAATGGGTGGAAATAACCTGGGACGAAGCCCTGGATACCATCACCGAGAAACTGAAGAAGGTACGGGCTGAAGACCCGCGCAAATTCGTCTACCAGGGAACGACCATCGTCACCCCCGTGCTGCGCATGGGCATGTATTTCGCCGCCGCCTTTGGCAGCCCCAATACGGCTACCTCGGGCGGTTCGTTGCACTGCGGCAACGGCGCCCACGAGATCGGCGGCCTGATGCACTCTTCCTGGTCGGTTGTGCCCGATTTCGAATACTGTAACTATGCCATTTACTTCGGCGCCAGCAAAGGACATTCAGCGGGCCACGTGGCCAACAACACCGCTCAAAAGGCGTCCGACGCCCGGGCCAGGGGCATGAAGCTGGTGGTCGTCGACCCCATGTGCAATTTCGCCTCCGCCAAGGCCACCGAATGGGTCCCCATCCGTCCCGGCACCGATGCCGCCATGGTCCTGGCTATGGTCAACATCCTGCTGAACGAGCTCGGTATCTACGATGCACCCTATTTGAAAAAGTGGACCAATGCCCCCTATCTTATCCAGCCCGACGGCCAGTACTACCGCGACCCGGCTACCAGAAAGCCGGTAATGTGGGACCACGCGGACAATACGGCAAAGGTCTACGATGATCCCACCTTGAAAGACCCGGCCTTGGCCGGTTCCTATTCAGTGAACAACCTGACGTGCCAGCCTGCCTTCCAGTTGATCCGGGAACACGTGAAGAAATACACGCCGGAGAAGGCGGAAGAGATCAGCAGCGTGCCCGCGGCCACCATCCGCCGCATCGCCGGGGAATTTGGCGAAGCGGCCCAGGTCGGGAGCACCATCGTCATCGACGGCAAGGAACTGCCCTACCGCCCGGCGGCGGCGGTCTTCTTCCGCGGCGCCCAGGGCCACAAGAATTCCCTGTTTAACTGCGTGGCCTTCGGCCTTCTCAATCACATTGTCGGCGCCGCCGACGTCCCCGGCGGCTGCCTGGGGTTCGGCTCGACCACCTACGGCTATCCTGCTACCGGACACCCTTATGCCGTTCCCAGCGTCGCCGAGGACGGGTTGATGAATCCGGGTTACTGGTTTACCCCGCATGTCCCATACCCGCCGGTGCTGCCGGAGCATCCCCAGAGCCTCGGCCTTAAAGAGCTTTTTCCCCTTGCGGTGGCCACGCCCATCATTCACTCCCACCAGCAGCAAGACCTGTGGAAGAAGTTCAACATCGACTACCGCCCGGAAGTAATGATGAACATGGGCGCCAACGGAATAATGTGCATCGGCAATCCCGAGTCGGTAGCCGAAAGCCTGAAAATAATCCCCTTCATTTTCTCCTTCAGCCTGTATTTAAACGAATTCACCGATTTTTGCGATATGGTCCTTCCCGACGCTTC
Organism: uncultured Dehalococcoidia bacterium; assembly: GCA_964518085.1. Classification (GTDB taxonomy): domain Bacteria; phylum Chloroflexota; class Dehalococcoidia; order JACQUA01; family JACQUA01; genus JACQUA01. The sequence goes on along the minus strand of CAZFEA010000114.1, from coordinate 5,057 downwards.
CTACCTGGAACGCTATTTTCCGTCTTCGACCTGGCCGTTCATGTTCGGGCACCCCGGCGGTCCCGGGGAATGGAGCTGGGCCACGGAGCAGCCCGTGGTCGAACCCGTTCCCCAGCGTCGGGATTTTCTGGACGTTATCCTGGAGCTGGTCTACCGCATCGGCGGCGATATGCCCGCCAAATACCATGCCCTGATCAACAAGTACTATGATTTGCAGGGACCTTTCAAACTGCAGCCTGACGCCCGGTACACCTGGAAAGAAATCTGCGACCACGTGCTCAAGTGCGAATTCGGCGCCGGACACGGCCTGGAATGGTTCGGGAAGAACGGGGTCATCAAATGGCCCAAGAAAGTGGAAGAGGCTTACTGGCGCACCTTTACCGCCGCCAGGGTGCCGGTATACTTTGAATTCTTCAAGAGCATCGGCAAAAGGGCGAAAGAGATCGCCGAGCCGGTGGGACTCAAGCTGGACTACCGTTACTATGAGGCCCTGCCGGAATGGCTGCCCTGCATTTCCCACGAACAGCCGGCAGACTACGACCTCTTCGCCTTTTACTACCGTGACGTGCTGCACACCGATTCCTCCACCCAACAAAACCCGTGGCTGGACGAGGCCTCGAGGATGAACCGCTACACGTATACCATTTCCATAAACTCGGATACCGCCCGGAGCAAGTCCATTGGCGACGGGGATGTGATCTGCCTGGAATCATCGCGCGGCCGCAAGGTCCGCGGCAGGGCCCGGTTGACCCAGTGCATTCATCCCGAAGGCGTGTCGGTCACCAGTTCCGCCGGCCACTGGTCGCCTTTCATGCCCATTGCCCGGGGCAAGGGCGTTCATTTTGACACCCTCATGGAAGTGGAAATGGACTACTTCAGTCCCATAAACCTCAACATGGATACCTGCGTCAAGGTCAAGGTCTACAAGGAGAAATAGCTATGCCCCGATACGGTATGGTCATAGATTTGCAGAGGTGCATCGGCTGCTACGGATGCATGATCTCCTGCAAGGCGGAGCACTTTTTGCCTCCGGGGATTTTCTGGGCCCGGGTGTTGATGCGGGAGGAGGGAAAATATCCTTCGGTGAGGAAGATCATGCTCCCCGTCCTGTGCAACCACTGCAAGGAGGCCGCCTGCGTCAAGGTCTGTCCCACCGGGGCAACCACCCGCCGGGATGACGGCATAGTGACCGTCGACTACAACAAGTGCGTCGGTTGCCGCTACTGTATGATGGCCTGTCCCTATGGCTCGCGGTCGTTCTACGATTCGGTGAAGGAGTACTTTCCGGGGCAGGGACTTACCCCCTACGAGGAGCACGGATACCGGCAGTACCAGACCGGGGTGGTCATGAAGTGCACTTTTTGCCAGGAGAGGATCGACGCCGGAACTAAGAAGGGTCTGAAGCCCGGCGTGGACCGGGAAGCCACCCCGGCCTGCGTGACCAACTGCATGGCCAAGGCGCGCTATTTCGGCGACCTGGATGACCCGGACAGCGAGGTGTCGCGGCTCATCCGGGAGAAACGGGGCTACCCGCTGCATCCCGAGTTTGGGACAGAACCATCGGTGTACTACCTGAGGTGAACGGACCGGTATCACAGGCGGCCCTGCCTGTGATACGTGCCATAGAGAAACCGATGTCTCACGGGCACGGCGGCCCGTGATACCGGTCATTTTCCGGAGAATGCGTTTGTATCAGGCCAGAATGATAACAAGGAAGACACTATGAAAGAGATCAGACTACACGGCCGCGGGGGCCAGGGGGCCGTCACCGCGGCGGAAATCATCGCCGGCGCCTTTGTCATCGAAGGCAAGTATGCCACCTGTTTCCCCATGTTTGGCTTCGAACGGCGCGGCGCGCCTCTGGCGGCCTTCGTCCGTTTCGATGATAGGCAAATACGGCTGAAGACGCAGATTTACACCCCGGACTGCGTGGTGGTTACCGACCAGTCCCTGGTGAAGTCGCCGCAGGTATATGCCGGGCTGAAGCCATCGGGTTCGGTGGTGCTGAATTCCCGCCAGCTAGATGCCGGCAAGCTTCCACCGAATGAAAAAGCGGCCGTCCTCGACGCCACTACCATCGCCCTTGAGGAGATGAAAGTTCCCATCACCAACACCACCATGGTCGGCGCCTTCGCCGCCGCCACCGGTTGGCTTTCTCTGCCCGCGGTCCTGGAAAGCCTGGGCGATTTTTTCTCAGGCGAATTGCTGAAGAAGAACCGGAAGTGCGCCGAGAGGGGATACAATGAAGTCAGATTGGTCTCAGCCAACTCCCCCTTTGAAAAAGGGGGACTAAGGGGGATTTGAAAGACAGGCATTGGACCCACCTCGAAATCATGGGGGAAAATCCCCCTGTATCCCCCTTTTGCGAAAGGGGGAGGTTTTCACGTTTTGACGTGTCAGGTGCCAGGAGAACAACCATGGAACCCACACCTATAACCGAAACCCACGACGACGTCTGGATTCCCAGCGTCTGTGGCATGACCTACAGTAGTTGCGCCATAAAGGTCCACCGGGTCAACGGCGTCGTGGTCAAAATCGAGGGCAATCCCGATAGCCCGCAGAGCCAGGGACGCCTGTGTCCCAAGGGTGTTTCGGGCCTGATGTTGCTCCACGACCCCAACCGGTTGAACGTTCCCCTCAAAAGGACCAATCCCCAAAATGGCATCGGGGTGGACCCCAAATGGCAGGAAATAACCTGGGAAGAGGCCATGGACACCATAGTCGAGAAGCTGAAAAAGATCAGGGCCGATGACCCGCGCAAATTGTACTATCAGGGGACGACCATCCAGACCTCGGTCCACATTCTCGGGGTCCCCTGGGCGAGGGCCTTCGGCAGTCCCAACACCTGGGCCGGCGGCGGTGGAATGCACTGCGGCAACGGCGCCCATGAGGTCGGCGGCCTGATGCACTCGTCGTGGTCGGTGGCGCCCGATTTCGAGCACTGCAACTATGCCATCTATTTCGGCGCCAGCAAGGGCCATGCCGCGGGGCATGTGGCCAACAACTGCGCCCAGAAGGCCTCCGATGCCCGGTCCAGGGGAATGAAGCTGGTGGTGGTCGACCCCATGTGCAACTTTGCCTCGGCCAAGGCCACCGAATGGGTGCCCATCCGGCTGGGCACCGATGCCGCCCTGGCGCTGGCCATGGTGAATGTCCTGCTCAACGAAGCCGGCATCTACGACGCCCCGTTTATCAAGCAGTTCACCAATGGGCCATACCTGGTCAAGCCCGACGGCCACTACCTGCGCGGTCAGAGCGGCAAGCCCCAGATATGGGACCCGGTAGACCAAAAAGCAAAAGACTACGACAATGCCGGTGTCAGGGACTTGGCCATACTGGGAAAATTCAACGTTGACGGCGTTGAATGCCAGCCAGGGTTCCAGCTTCTCAAGGACCATGTCAAGAAGTACACCCCGGAAATGGCCGCGGCAATCACCACGGTGCCGCCAGCCACCATCCGGCGTATCGCCACCGAGTTCGGCCAGGCGGCCCGGGTGGGCAGCACCATAACCATCGACGGCAAGGAGCTTCCCCTTCGCCCGGCGGCGGCGGTCTTCTTCCGCGGCACCCAGGGCCATAAGAACTCGCTTTATAACTGCTTCGCCGTGGACCTGCTGAATGAGATCGTCGGCGCCTCGGACGTGCCCGGAGGCTGCATGGGGTTTGGGGCCACCTGCTACGGCTTCCCCACCACCGGCCATCCCTACAGCGTACCCGAGGGCAGTGTTGATGGCTTGATGAAAGTGGGCTACTGGTTCATGCCCAACCTGCCCTGGCCTCACAAGGACGTCTCGGCGCCGCAGAGCGTGGCCATCCGCGAGCTTTTCCCGCTGGCGGTCTCTCCTTCGACCATGGCCAGCTCCGACCAGGAAGAGCTGATGCAGAAATTCAACGTGCCCTACCGGCCCGAGTTCCTGGTCAACTTCGGCACCAACGCCGCCATGAGCATCGCCAATCCCGACATAGTTCTCAACGTCTTTAAGAAGATTCCCTTTATTCTGAGCTTCAGCCTGTTCCTGGATGAGTTCACCGATTTTGCCGATATCGTCCTCCCTGATTGCTGCTACCTGGAACGGCTGGTACCAAATTCCACCTGGCCCTTCATCTTCAGCCACCCGGCTGGAGGGGGCGAGTGGAGCTGGGCCATCCAGCAGCCCATCGTCGAGCCGGCAGGGAAGCGACGCTTCTTCCTCGATATCCTGCTGGAGATCAGTTACCGGGTGGGCGGCGATTTCCCCGGCAAGTTCCACCAGAGCATCAACCGCATCTATGACATGCGCGAGCCTTACGCCCTGAAAGCTAGTGAACAATACACCTGGGAAGAGATCAGCGACCGCGTGCTGAAAAGCGCCTTCGGCGAGGAGCATGACCTGGCCTGGTTCAAGAAAAACGGCGTCCTGAAATGGCCCAAGAGGGTGGAGGAGGCCTACTGGCGACCCTTCCTCAAGGCCAGGGTACCCATCTACTACGAGTTCTGCCAGACGCTGGCCGAGGAGGTCAGACGTTTCGCCGAACCCGCCGGGCTGGACATCGATTACCGCTTCTACTCACCGCTGCCGGAGTGGCTGCCGTGTGTCTCCCACGAGGTGACGGCCAAAGAGTTCGACCTTTTTGCCTTTTATTACCGGGACGTCCTGCACACCGACGCCGCCACCCAGGAGAATCCGTGGCTGGACGAGGCCTCGCGGATGAACCCGTGGACCTACAACATTTCGATCAATGCCGATACCGCCCGCCAGAAAGGGATAAAACAGGGCGATGAGATCTGGCTGGAGTCCCACGAGGGACGCAAGGTGAAGGGCAAGGCCCGGCTTACCGAATGCATCCACCCCGAGGCCGCAGGCATCGCCAGTTGCGCCGGCCACTGGGCGCCGGGCCTGCCCATCGCCAAAGGCAAGGGCGTCCACTTTAATGAACTGCTGGAAAACGACATGAGACACATCAGCCCGATCAACCTGAACCTGGACCTGTGCGTCAAGGTCAAAGCATATAAGGCGTGAGGAGACAGTAGCACCCTTCTTGGGGGCGAAAGTTAACAAATGAGTCAAGTTTTGGTG
>CAZFEA010000113.1:9565-9830 GCA_964518085.1 uncultured Dehalococcoidia bacterium | reverse complement strand
GGTAGAATTCCCTTTCGGCGGGGCCGAAAACGTGCACTACCACATCCCCCAGGTCAATCAATAGCCATCCGGTGCCATCCCCTTCGCGGGCCAGTATCCTCTCACCCTGTTCCCTGACAACCCGGGCGACCTCCTGGGCGATGGCGTCGGTCTGACGGCTGGACTCGCTGGTGCCGATAACGAAATAATCGGCGAAGCTGCAATACCCGCGTGTATCGAGGACGACAATGTCGGCGCCCAGTTTTTGGGAGATCGCGTCGGCGAC
>CAZFEA010000113.1:0-9555 GCA_964518085.1 uncultured Dehalococcoidia bacterium | reverse complement strand
CGACCATCCTGGCTTTAGTTATGGATTCCAGTGCTTTGATTAACCTCCGCTAAGGATTATATCATACCGTTCCCAGAATACATTATCTTTGCATAATTCCGTTGTCGTGATAACATTGACCAAGTGGTCTATATGACCAATTGGTCATAATAATTCTTTAGAAAGGGGGCAACCTTGGTGAGCAAGATAAGCGCGGCCAAAGCGAAGGCGCGGTTTTCATCGCTGGTGGCGGAGGTCGCCCATGGGGGAAAGCATTTTATTATTGAGCGGCGGGGCAAACCCGTGGCGGCGTTGGTAAGCATCGATGACCTGCAACGCCTCGAAGAAGGACAGGTAATAGCCACGGCTCCTGGCGGGGCGCTGGCCATGGTTGGCGCCTGGCAAGATGCGGGTGACGATTTACTCGACACCCTCATTGCCGAGATTTACGCAAGGCGGCAAGAAGATAAAGGCCGCCCGGTCGAAATTGAATCCTGAAATGTATCTGTTAGACACCGACATTCTGAGCAACCTGCTTAAGCGCGCACCATCCTTGAAGCTCATCGCGAAATTGGCCGGGGTGCCCGCCAAAGAGCAATTTACCTCGAGCATCACTTTCGGTGAGCTGGTCTACGGGGCCCACCGTGTCCCTGACAGGACCGCTATTTTGCTTGAACGCTTGAACAAAACGATCCTGCCTAATTTGCCGGTGTTGCCTTTTGATCTGTCGGCAGCCAGGCGGTACGGGCAGTTGAGAGCGGATTTGGAGACAAGTCGCATCACGCTGGGCGATGCAGACCTTCGTATCGGCGCCATAGCACTGGCCCGAGACCTGAAGGTGGTCACAGGAAATGTTGGACATTTTGAGAAAATCCCGGGACTGGTCGTGGAGAACTGGCTGGAGGATGAATGACGGGCGGCCCTGCCTTTGAGACATAATACAGGTCGGAACTACTGCCCCAGGGTTTTGGACAGGGCCTGGAAGCTTTTCAGCGCCTCCGGCAACTTCTTGTAGAGATCGCTGGCGAACTCCTCGCTATACCGGTGGACCGATTGGTTCCGCCAGTCGGTCATGGCCAGCCAGAGGTCTTCGTATTCGATGAGTGCTTGACGGTAGGCTTCCCTGAGACATTCCTTGGGTGAGAGGCAGATAATGCCCTTTTCTTCCTCCAGAAAGGCTTTCACCGCCTTCCAGGACAGATCAAACGTAAACTCGAACCGTTTGATGGCGGCATCCCGGTTGATTTCGTTCTTCTCTTTTTGCAGAATCTCGTCCAGCCGGGCGACTGCTTTCTGGTATTGCTTTCTCGACGCCTCGAACCGTGTCATGTTAGCGGAGCGCCTCCACATGCTTCATGGCGACTTCGCGGAACGATTCATCAACCGTCCGGAAATCAACCACGTCTATGTGATATAGCGTTGGCAAATCCTCGATATCGCCCCTGATCCGGGCCATTTTTTCAAGGGGAATGGGGGATGGACCCTCGATGCCGACATCGATGTCCGACCTATCGGTATGACCCCCTCCGACCCTGGAGCCGAAGAAGAACACCCGGTAGTTAGTCAGGTCGAGATGCCTGCCAACGATGTCCAGGATTTCCCGTTTCAGTTTCTCTTTCGGATAGTGCTCTAGCTTCATATCAAATGACAAGCCAAACAACAATACTATACCTGACCATGTGGTAACTTTCTAGTGCCTGGGCACGTTCAACCATTCGATTATCGGCAATGCAAGGGCGGGCCATCGGCCCGCGGCTACGGAATTTGCGTGTGCTGCGCAAAAGATATATAATCAATCGATTGGTCCTAGTATTCAGGTTATCTCTATCTGTTCTGTGCCCCGTTCCGATGTGGGTGGGTCCGGATGACCTCAACTCTAGCCAAATTACACGAAACGAAAGGAGGTCATCAAACATGAGCTTCGAGGACAAGACGATTCGCTGTCTGGATTGCAGCAGCGAGTTCACCTTTACTGCTTCCGAGCAGAAGTTCTACGCTGAAAAAGGCTTTACCAACGAGCCCAAGCGCTGTCCCAATTGCCGTCGCGCCAGAAAATCGCAAGGCGAAGGCAGTTCCGCCCGCGGTTACGGTCGCGGCCGGTAGACCGGTACCACAGGCTTTCCGGCCTGTGCCTGCAGGCTGAAAGCCTGCACTACCGGGGACACTTGAGAAGGAGCGGCAAGCAATTGCCGCTCCTTTTTTTTTCTGACCACAGAGGGCGCGGGGGTAAGCGAACCTTTCATGTTACAATAAATCATAGTTCATATTAAGACGTTGTCTCACAGGCAGGGACGCCTGTGCTACCCGTTGTCTCACAGGCAGGGACGCCTGTGCCACTGGTATAGAAACGAAGGTAAACCAACCAATGCCCCTGGACGCCATTGTTGTCAAAGGCGCGCGCGAGCACAATCTAAAGAACATTGACGTAACCATCCCCCGTGACAAGCTGGTGGTGGTCACCGGCGTGTCTGGCTCGGGGAAGAGCTCCCTGGCGTTCGATACCATCTTTGCCGAGGGGCAGCGCCGGTACGTCGAGTCCCTTTCCGCTTATGCCCGCCAGTTCCTGGGACAGATGGACAAACCGGACGTGGACTATATCGACGGGCTCAGCCCGGCGATATCCATCGACCAGAAAGGGCCGGGGCGGAATCCCCGCTCCACGGTGGGGACGGTCACCGAGATCTACGACTATTTGCGCCTGCTCTTCGCCCGGGTCGGGCATCCCCATTGTCCCAACTGCGGCCGGGAGATCACCCGGCAGACCGTCCAGCAGATAGTCGATTCGGTCCTCACCCTCCCCGAAGGCAGCCGCATCATTGTGATGGCCCCGTTGATAAAAGACCGCAAAGGGGAGCACCACGCCGTTTTCGAGGACCTGAGGAAGGCGGGCTACGTCCGGGTCAGGGTAAACGGGCGCATCAGCGACCTGTCCGAAGAGTTCCATCTCGACAAGAACAAGAAGCACTCTATTGAAGCGGTGGTGGACCGGCTGGTGATCGAACCGGGGTCGGCGACCAGCCGCGTTGCCGATTCGGTGGAGACGGCCCTGAAGCTCGGCGGCGGGGTGGTCCTGATCTCCGTCGCCGACGGCCGGGAACTGCTTTTTTCCGAGCACTTCGCCTGCGTGGTCTGCGGCATTAGCCTGGGGGAGACCGCACCGCGCAATTTCAGCTTTAACAGCCCCCACGGCGCCTGTCCCGAGTGCACCGGCCTGGGGATCAAGCTGGAGATCGACCCCGACCTGGTCATTCCCAACAAGGAACTGACCATCGCCGAAGGGGCGATACACCCCTGGTTTTTCCACACCTGGTACCTGACCGAGATCGAAGACCTGGCCCGGCGACACCATTTCAGGATCACTGTTCCGGTGAAGAACCTTACCCGGGAACAGTTGGACCTGGTGCTTTATGGCGAAGACGGTGAGCGCATCAAGTACCGGAACCGCTATGGCCGGGTAAGGGAATATCACAGCGGCTTCGAGGGCGTTATTCCCAACCTGGAACGCCGCTACAGGGATACCGAGTCGGCCCATTCCCGGGCCGATATCGAGCGCTATATGTCTTCCAGTGTCTGCGCCCGCTGCCAGGGGAAAAGGCTGAAACCGGAAGCGCTGTCTTTCACCGTGGGGACGCAGAACATTATGGACGTGACCGCCCTGCCGGTGAGCCGGGCGCTGGACTGGCTGGATGAAATCTGGGGCGACGGGCAGATTTCGAGGATACTTTCCCAGAAAGAGCTGATCATTTCGAGGCAGATCATCAAGGAAATCCGCGGCCGCTTGTGGTTCCTGCGCGATGTCGGCCTGGACTACCTGACCCTCGACCGCGCCGCGGCAACTCTGAGCGGCGGCGAGTCGCAGCGCATCCGGCTGGCTACCCAGATAGGCAGCGGTCTCATGGGCGTGCTTTACATCTGCGACGAGCCTACGGTGGGACTCCATCCGGTAGACAGCCACCGGCTGATCGAGACCCTCAAGAGGTTAAGGGACCTGGGCAATACCATACTGGTTGTGGAGCATGACGAAGCGGTCATGCGGGCCGCCGACCACATTATCGACATGGGTCCGGCGGCGGGCGAAAGCGGCGGCCATGTGGTCGCCACCGGGACTATCGACGACATCATGGACTGTCCCGATTCGCTGACCGGCCAGTACCTCAACGGCACCAGGGAAATACCCGTGCCGGCGAAACGCCGCAACGGCAACGGGGAGTGCATTACCATTCGCGGCGCCCGGGAGAACAACCTCAAGGATATTACGGTGTCTATTCCCCTGGGCAAGCTGGTATGCATTACCGGGGCGTCCGGCAGCGGCAAGAGCACCTTGCTGGACCAGATTCTTAACCGGAAGCTGGCCCAGGTCTTCTATGGGGCAAGGGAGAAACCCGGCGACTGCGACGGCATCGACGGACTGGAGAATATCGACAAGATGGTCAATATCGATCAGTCGCCCATCGGCCGCACGCCGCGCAGCAATCCTGCTACTTACACCGGCACCTTCACCCCCATCAGAGACCTCTTCGCCACCGTTCCGGAGGCGAAGATGAAGGGCTATGGCCCGGGCCGTTTTTCCTTCAACGTCAAAGGCGGGCGCTGCGAGGCCTGCCGCGGCGAAGGCTACATCCAGATCGAAATGCAGTTCCTGCCGGATGTAACTGTCCCGTGCGAGGTGTGCAAAGGCAAACGCTACGACCGCGAGGCGCTGGAGATCCGGTTCAAGGGTAAGAACATCGCCGAAGTGCTGGAAATGACTGTGGGCGAGGCCCTGGAGTACTTCAAGCATTTCCCGAAGATCAAGAACAAGCTGGAAACCCTGCAGGACGTGGGGCTGGGCTATATCCGGCTCGGCCAGCCGGCGACCACCCTTTCCGGAGGTGAGGCGCAGCGGGTCAAACTGGCCACCGAGCTGACCAAACGTTCAACGGGCAAGACGTTATATTTGCTGGATGAGCCTACCACCGGGCTTTCTTTCAACGATGTGGCCGCCTTGTTGCTGGTCTTGCACCGGCTGGTGGACGCCGGGAACACCGTGGCGGTGATCGAGCATCACCTGGATGTGATCAAGAACGCGGACCATATTGTGGACCTGGGGCCGGGGGCGGGGCAGATGGGCGGCTACGTAGTAGCCACCGGGACCCCGGAACGGGTGGCCGGGGTGGATAACTCCTGTACCGGGCAGTATCTGAAGTCGCTGCTGGCCCGGCGCCCACCGCAAAGGGTGAGGTAGGATGCGGGAGGCGAGATCCGGGAGGGGCGTAGCCGCACGTTGCACGTGCCGGGGTGGGGCGCCGGCGAGACAACTAAGATTCAAGATTTAAGAAAGAGGTCTGGTGGGCTGCTAAATACCGGCTACTGGACACCGATTACTTCTTAAATCTTGAATCTTAAATCTTAAATCGGTATGATTGGGCATGGCGAGCCGTGTCCCCCTCTTTGGTTGGCTCATGGTGGCCGTAGGCACGGCCATTATCGTCATTATCAACGGCACCTTTTATTCCTATGGGGTGTTCTTCAGGCCACTTCTGGATGAGTTTGGCTGGGCGCGGGCAGTCCTCTCGGGCCCGGTTTCCCTCCGTCTCCTGGCCACCGGTTTTTTCGGCATCATCGCCGGCGCCATTGTTGACAAAGCCGGACCCCGGTGGGTAGTCACTATCGGGGTTGCTCTCGTCGGTCTGGGTTATCTTCTCACCGCCGGGCTCTCCGACCTCTGGGAACTGTATGTCTACCTGGGCCTGGTCTCTGGCATCGGCATGAGCGTTCCCTATCCGGCTATTACTTCGATAGTATCGAAGTGGTTCACCGTCCGGCGCGGCCTGGCGATGGGCATCATCCTGGCCGGCTATGGCATCGGCCAGGTCATATTTCCTCCCCTGGCCAGTTCCGTGATCGCCGCTTTGACCTGGCGGCCTGCTTTCATTATCATGGCCCTGATTATCGGGCTGATCGCTGTCCCCCTGGGTTTTCTGCTAAAGCTGCCGTCAAGGGTTGCGGAGGCCGCCCCGGCATCGGACAGCCCCGGCCCCGGCACGGGCACCGTGCCGCTACACCCCGGGACGGCGGGGCCGCAATGGAATTTCAAAGACGGGGTGCGCACGGTGCCCCTGTGGCAGATCGGACTGGTCTACCTGTTGTTCTCGGTTTCCCTGCAGGCGCTCATGGTGCACCTGGTACCCCATGCCATAGACATCGGCATCGATCCCATTTCAGCTTCCATCCTGCTCACCATCATCGGCGCATCCAACGCCGTTGGTCGCATCGGGGTGGGAGCGCTATCGGACAAATTTGGCGCCAAACAGGCCATGATATTGTCCATCATCTTGCCGGCGGTCACCTTTCCCACCTTGATCTTTGCCGACAGCCTGCTGTCGCTGTATCTCATCTCGGCGGTCTATGGAATCGGCTATGGAGGGCTTTCCAGCACCGTGCCCAAGCTGACCTCGGAATATTACGGCCTGCGGTCTCTCGGCGCCTTTCTGGGCATCATCCAGCTTACCTTCGCCATCGGCGGCGCCATCGGCGCCCCGCTGACCGGTTACATTTTCGACGTTACCAGGAGCTACAACTTTGCCTTCATGCTGCTGACAGTGCTCCTGGCTACAGCCTTCGTGCTGTGCCTCAGTATCCATCCGCCGCTCCAGGCGGTACCATCCGCCTCTGGCGGATCCCCGCCTGTGAGACATCCGGACCAGATTCGAAATTGAATTTCGAAATCCGAACACCCGCGCAAAAAGTAAACCAGATTACGGGAACCACGAATGAACACGAATTAACACGAATAATGCCGAAGGAAGACAGAAGATAGAAGACAGAAGATAGAAGATAGAAGATAGAAGACCCCTCCCCGCTACCCCCTATGCCCTTGACCTTCTTCTTAAATCTTGAATCTTCAATCTTGAATCCCTTTATTTGTGTTTATTCGTGGTTAATTTTCGGGCTTTTCCTCGCAGGATTTTTCCATTACCACCACCGGCCTGGCCGCGTCCCGGACCTGGCCGGCCACCACCCTGTCAATCCCGGGGTAGTCCAGCACCCTGGCGGCAAGCTCGCGGGACCTGGATAGGCCCGGGTCGAGGTCGGCCTTGTTGATGAAAGGAATAATCCGGGCGCCGGCGGGACCGCCTTTGGTCAGGCCCATGGGATGGGTTATCAGGGTAGCCACATGAGCCGCGGTGACCACCTCGCCGAGGGGGAGGCCGAGCAGCCGGGAGGCGATCCCTGCGCGCAAGACGCACTCTTCGGTCAACCGGCAGCCGACGGCCTCCACACCGACCACGGGGATAACCAGGGTGGTATTGGCCGGAATCACCGGTTCGGTCTCCCGCGGCGCCTTGAGCGGCCGGCCTGCCGAGCCATCGGCCTCGACAATGATAGTAAGCCCGGGGGCGGTTGTGGCCAGGGCGACGATGAATTCGGGACGGACGCCGTCGAGTTTTATGCCCGGCCCCGGCACGGGCGCCGTGCCGCTACGGCCCCCCGGCGAGGAGACCTCGCCGCTACCGGCCGCCATTTGAAGCCGGGCGCTGGCCACGGTAACGTGCCGGAAACGTTCAACGGCGCCCGGCAGTTCCCGCAGCAATTTCCGTTCATCTTTTTCCACCAGCAGCAGTGGCGTCTCCGCCGGCGAAGGCTCAAGGATCTTGGTGGTGGTAGTAGTTACCACCGGCTTTCCCATCGCCTTGAGGACGCGGGCCAGGGTGAACATCAAAGACGTCTTGCCGCCGCCCCCGACCAGGCTGATAACTTCGCCTTCATGGATGCCAAAGGCCTCCAGAGGGGAGGCGGTTGTTTCGATCAGCACTATCATAATCTCCCCTGTCTGCCTATTGTAGCATAGCGGCCAGGGTTTACCGGCGTAGAGGAACCAGAGGGTCCCCGGCGAAGCCGGGACCCGGCGGCTCGCCCGCCCGGTAAGGGCACGCGGCAGCGTGCCGCTACGGCCTGATACCTGTTACCTGTTACCTGTTGCCTCTCCCCCCGGCACGGGCACCGTGCTGCTACGCCCCGGCCCCGGCACGGGCACCGTGCTGCTACGCCCCGCCCTGTTGCCTATTGCCTGCTCCCTGGCGTACCATGATGAAATGACATCCCAACTGAGCAACGGTCCGTTACTGCAGGCTTTCCAGCCTGCAGCCCGTAGTACCCTTCCTGTGGTCGTTATCGGCGGCGGCGCCGCGGGGATGATGGCCGCGGGCAGGGCGGCGGAAACCGGCGCCAGGGTGCTGCTCCTGGAGAAGACCGATGGCCTGGGCAAGAAGATCCTTATCTCTGGTAACGGCCGCTGCAACCTGACCAATGACCGGGAGATGGACGGCTTCATCTCCATGTATGGCCCCAATGGTCGTTTTCTTTACGGCGCTTTTCACCAATTCTTCCGGGAAGACCTTCTCGAATTCTTCCATCGCTATGGCGTGGAGACCAGGACGGAAGAAGGCGGCCGCATTTTCCCCGCCAGCGACGACGCCCGAGATGTGGCGAAGGCGCTGCAAAGATACGTCACGGACCACGGGGTTGAAGTCCGCACCCGCGCCAGGGTGACGGCGATAATGGTGGATGAGACCGCCCGGGCGGCCGGCGTTGAGGTGAACGGTAAGACCGTCCCCGCCGGCGCCGTGGTCCTGGCCACCGGCGGCGCCTCCTACCCGCATACCGGCTCCTCCGGCGATGGCTATCGCCTGGCTGCCGCCCTGGGTCACACGGTGACCAAATTGCGTCCGGCCCTGGTCCCGCTGGCAGTCCAGGAGGTGGACCGGGCAAAGGCGCTGCAGGGTGTCGGCCTGGGCAATGTGCGGATGACCTCCTTTGCCTGCCCCGCAGGAGAGATTGACCCCTCCCTGGCGCCGGCGGCCGATTGGGGCCGGGGCGTTGGCGGCAGAAGACCGCCGCGCCCGGTTATCGAAAGCCGCAGCGGCGATATTATGTTTACCCATTTCGGCCTCGGCGGACCGGCGACCCTGTTGATGAGCCTGGCCGTGGTTATCGCCCTGGAAACCGGTCCGGTCAGCGTCGCCATCGATCTCATGCCTTCGCTGACCCCGGACCGGCTCCGGGAGCGGTTGCAGCGCGACTTCCAGGCCCGGGCCAGGCAAAGCGTTCGCACCATCCTCAAGGGCCTGCTGCCGCGGAAGATGATCGACCTGTACCTGGAACTGACCGGTATCGGCCCGGACAAGCCCCGCGGCCAGATCACGGCGGAGGAGCGGGAAGGGTTGGTGAAGTTGCTCAAATCGCTCCGTTTTGACATAAAGTCGGCGCTATCGATGAACGCCGCCATGGTCACCGCCGGAGGGGTGTCGCTGGATGAGATTGACCCCGGGACCATGGCCTCGCGCCGGGTTAAAGGTCTTTTTTTCTGTGGTGAGGTGATGGACATCGATGCCGAGACCGGGGGCTACAACCTGCAGGCGGCCTTTTCCACCGGCTACCTGGCCGGGGAAGAAGCGGCCAGGACGGCAATGAGTAGGGTGGGTTAAGCAGGCATCGGGTGTGGAGGGGAGTGAGGGGACATGCGAACCCACCAGACGTTCTGCGCGTGCCCACCTGTAGGGGCGACGCCATGGTGGAGTGGTGCTGTGGTGTGGA
>CAZFEA010000112.1:6022-9860 GCA_964518085.1 uncultured Dehalococcoidia bacterium | reverse complement strand
TTTTTGATGATTTAACAACCAGGACTTCGGTAACATTTTAGATGATTCAATTCGGCATGTTGACAACCCATAGGGAATTTACTATGCTTCCGGCAGCGCGAAGGCCGGAACGGACGGATAATCCTGGCAAACTGGGGACCATGAGTGACCGATAGCAGTCAAAACAACAAGGCGCCGAACAGGCTGACATGGTGGGAAAACCTGCTATCCGGTTGCTCCCTGAAAGACACCCCCAGGCTAATCCCCGGGCTTGTCGCCACGGTGATGCTGGTGGCGCTGGCTGTCTGGCTGACCAACACGGTTAACCGCGCCCTGGGATTCAGCGGCCTGATCAGCTACATCCTGATGGTCATGGTCATGGGTATCGTGATTCGCAACGTGGCGTCCGTACCTGCCGCACTGGTTCCAGGGATAGATTTCGGGGTGCGAAAGTTGCTCAGGCTGGGAATCATTTGCATGGGAATCGGCCTCAGCATTTTTGACGTGGTCAGGATAGGCGCCTGGGGCATTCCGATTGTACTGGTATGCATTGTCGCCGGGCTGGTGCTTACCTCCTATTTGAGTCGGTTGCTCAGGGTACCCGAAAGGCTGGCGACTCTTATCGCCGTCGGCACTGGCATCTGCGGCGCCACGGCCGTAGTGGCGGCGGCGCCGGGCATCGAAGCCAGGGATGAAGAGGTTACTTACGCGGTGGCCAACATCACCTTGTTTGGCGTCATTGCCATGGTGGTGTACCCGTTTCTTACCCGGTGGCTGTTCAACGGCAACGTCGCCATGACCGGGCTGTTCCTGGGCGCCTCCATTCACGAAACGGCTCAGGTAGCCGCGTCGGGCATGATCTACGACCAGACCTTCGGCGCCGCGGCTCGGGTCTCGGCGCTGGATGTGGCTACCGTCACCAAGCTGGTCCGCAACGCCTTGATGGCTATTGTCATCCCGGCCATGGCCTTGATCTATTCAAGGCGAAATGGCGCCAACCGGGCGGGCCATAACCCCAGCCTGGCCCGGGAAATAAGGCTTTTCCCCCTGTTTATACTGGGCTTCCTGCTCATGGCCGCGCTCCGGTCGGTCGGGGACGGCGGGCTGCGCGCCGGAAGCGCCGCCTTCGGGATATGGAGCAACCAGGAATGGGTGACCATTTACCAGGCGATAAAGCAGTTCTCGGTCTACCTGCTCGCCATCGCCATGGCCAGCGTGGGGCTATGCACCTCGTTCAGGACAATGAGGGGACTCGGCATCAGGCCTTTCTATGTGGGTTTCATTGCCGCCACCCTGGTTGGGGTTGCTGCCGCGATCATGGTTTTCGCCTTGGGCAGGTTTGTGCAGGTGTGAACGATACCCGGCCTGCTTTATGTCGTTGACACGTTTTTCTAGACATGTTATAGTCGCCCCGGTGATGAGGGATGCCTCGCGGGAAGGCGTCATCGCCGTATCGATTGCCCTGTCCAGCCGAATAATTGTCTCGAGGAGTGAGCGGAACATGAAGCTGGCGCATTTCATCAATCACTTCTACGCCGGCATAGGCGGCGAAGATAAAGCCGGTACGCCCGTTGGGACCGGTGAGGGTCCCACGGGGCCGGGAAACGGCCTGAAACGTCTGCTGCCCGACAGTCTCCAGATTGTTGGCACGGTCTATGCCGGCGACAACTACTTCAATGAGAACCTGGAGCAGGCGCGAAGCCAGGTGCTGGAAGCGGTGCGCCGGATGGGACCCGACCTGCTCATCGCCGGACCGGCCTTCGAATCCGGGCGCTATGGAATCGCCTGCGCTGAGGTGTGCAACACCGTTTCCCGAGAGCTGGGCATTCCATCCATCAGCGCCATGTTCGAGGATAACCCGGGAGTGGATGTTTCCCGGAAATACAAGAATTCGAAGGTGTACGTTCTTCCTTGCGGCCGGCTGGCCTCAAGCATGGCCGAGGCGCTATCAGCCATCGCCAGATTCGCCCCGAAAGCGCTCTCAAACGAAATTGGACCGGCGGCCAGGGAAGGTTACCTCCCCAGGGGAATCCGCCGCCTGGAACGGGTCGAGAAGAGCGGAGTAGAACGGGCCCTGGACATGCTGGTAGCCAGGCTTAACGACCGGCCATTCGTTACCGAAGTCCCCCTTCGAGGCCTGACGCGGGTAGACCCCGCGCCTCCAGTTGGCAACCTCTCCAGAACAACCATCGGCCTGGTGAACACCACGGGAATCTCCCCCCTGGGAAACCCGGACGGCTTCATGCGCCAGCGCAACACCAAGTGGCGAAAGTACCCCATCGAAGCCCTGGATTCCCTGGCGCAAGGCCAGTGGGAGGCCATCCACGGCGGCCATGACACCAGGTTCACCAACAGCAATCCCAACTGGGGCGCGCCTCTGGACGTCCTCCGCAAGCTGGAGAAAAATGGAACGTTCGAGCGACTCTATCCCTACCTGTACACCACGCCCGGAAATATGGCCTACGTCAATGTCATGGAGCAATTCGGGCGGGAAATGGCCACGGATATGAAAGAAGGTGGGGTCCAGGCGGTGCTGCTGGTTTCCACCTGAGGAACGTGTACGCGCAGCGGCGCTGCGCTGGCCAGGGAAATCGAAAGGAGCGGCCTGCCGGTGGCTCACATAACGACGATGTACTCCCTGAGCGAGCAACTGGGGACTCCTCGCATAGTGATTGGAGTCAAGATACCTCACCCTTGTGGCGATCCCGGCCTTTCCAGGGAAGCGGACCAGGAGCTGAGGATGGAGATCGTGCTTACCGGTCTCCGGGCATTACAGGCCGCGGTGGCCGGCCCGACGGTGTTCCGGCCGCGGTCGGCATCAATCACCGGATAGAAGGCATGACCATGAAACTCGAATTGTCATCCTTTCACGTGAATAATCTCGTCTGGGGGAACAGTACTTCTTACGCTGGTGGGGTACTCACTCTGAACAGAGAAGAGCTGCTGGCGATGGTGAAGGAGGAGCCCAAAATAGCCACGACGGAGCTTGAGATAGCGCGACCCGGGGATAATGTGCGCATTGTCAGCATCAGGGACGCCGTCGAGCCCAGGGTCAAGGTTGAAGGGCCGGGAGCGGTCTTCCCCGGGATTCTCGGACCGGTGGAGACGGTGGGCCAGGGGAAAACCAGCCGGCTTTCCGGAATGGCCGTGATCGCTTCCGCCTATTACCAATCTTCGGTGAAGGCCGGCACCGGGGCGCCGACTACTTCATTCCTGGACATGTCGGGACCGGGCGCGGCGGTCACGCCTCTGGGGTCCACCCTCAATCTTATCCTGGTATTGAAACTCGTGGACGGGGTTTCGGAAAATGACGCCCACGCCGTAATCCAGAGCGCGGAAATGCGTTTGGCCCGCCGTCTCGCCGAGACCAGCGCCGGCGCCACGCCCGACGAGAAAGAAGAGTTCGAGCTCACACCGCCCGCCTCGGCTTTGCCCAGGGTAGTATACGTGCTGGGTGTGATGACCGGGACCGACCCGGCGATCAATCTTTACGGCCTTCCCGTCCTGGAAACCCTGCCCACCTTGATTCATCCCAACGAGTTCTTTGATGGCGCAGTCACCAGCAACGCCCGTACCGGCAAAGACAATGTCCCCCGGACGTGGCTATGGCAGAACCAGCCGGTAGTCAGGGGCCTGTATCGCCGGCACGGCAAAGAAATCAACTTCCTGGGAGTCCTGCTCCACCGGATGGCGGCCAATACCTACACCGGCAAAAGGATCGGCGCCCTCCGGGTGGCCCAGGCGGCCAAACTGATGGGCGCGGACGGCGCGCTGGTTACCAGGGTGAATGTCTCCGGCAACCGTTCGATCGACATCATGTTGACCGTGCAGGCCTGCGAGCAAAAAGGCATAAAGGCGG
>CAZFEA010000112.1:0-6012 GCA_964518085.1 uncultured Dehalococcoidia bacterium | reverse complement strand
AGTCCCGAGTACGGCGGCAGAGACGGGGATGAATTGCCTTTCCTGTTTACCGTGCCGGAGGCGCGAAGCATCGTGAGCACCGGAAGCTTCGAAAGAAAGCTGGAACTGCCGAGGCCGGAACGGGTCATTGGACCGTTGTGGGACGGCCGCATCCTGATGGACCTGGACCCCACCCAGGGCAGGGCCCCCGAACCCGCCGATGTCCCCATAACCCTGTACGGATGGGACAACATCGCCTCGGGAGTGGACTGGTGGGGCGGCGGCAACTATCGCTGCAATGACTATTGACGCCACTGCCACCGGCCGGGGACACGCTCAGTTTGGCGTCTAAGGTACATGGAGGAAAAAAGATGAAATACTGGATATCCGTCGGCGTTCTTCTGCTGGTTTCCGCTTCCATCGCGTGCGCAAGCTCGATACCACCCGCGGGGCCGGCGGCGCCATCTGTGACAACACAGGGTCCGGCACAACCATCGCTCGGGCGAGGGCCGGAACAACAGTGGACCGCGATGGTTGCCGCAGCCAAGAATGAGGGAAGCCTGCTGGTATATACCAGTCAGGGTAACGACCTGAGAACGGAGGTGGGCGGCGCTTTCTCCAGTAAGTACGGCATCAAGGTCGAATGGGTCACCGCGGCCACGGCGCAGCTTTCAAATAAGCTGGCTACCGAACGGCGGGCCGGTCTATACCTGGGGGATGCCATAATGGGCGGCGCTTCTTCGCTGATAGGGGAGTTCAAGCCCCACGGTATTCTCGACCCCATCGAACCGGTTGTCGTCCTGCCGGAAGCAAAGGACCCGAAAGCATGGAAAACGGGCGCCCCTTATGCCGACAAAGATGCCACCACGGTAACACTTCTGGCTATACCCACCCGGCATCTGGCGCGAAACACCGACATGGTGAAAGAAGATGAGGTGAAGAGCTATCGAGACTTGCTGGACCCCAGGTGGAAAGGCAAGATTACCATTTATGATCCCACCATAGGTGGGACCACCCAATCATGGAGCGCGGGACTGGCCCAGAATTGGGGGCCGGAGGCGGCCAAGGAGTACCTGCGCAAACTGGCGTCGCAGGACCTGGCGGTAAGCAGGGAGAAACGCACCCAGGTGGAATGGGTCGCCCGGGGCAAGTATCCCCTGGGTCTCGGCCTGGCGCAGTCGGAAGTCGCCGACATGAGCTACAAACTGGGGGTGCCCGTGGAGTACATGAACGTGGCGGAGGGCGTGGTGCTGACGCCCGGGGGCGGCGCCCTGGGGCTGGTCAACAGGGCGGCCCATCCCAACGCAGCCAGGGTTTTCGTCAACTGGCTGATGACCAAGGAGGGTGGCATTGTCGTCCAGAAAGGCCACGGAAATCCCAGCGCCAGGATGGATGTCCCCACCACCGGCCTGGCCCCATCTCTGATAGTGCCTCCCGGAACTCCCAGCGTCAGCCAGATGACGGAAGACTATAACCGGATGTTGAAAGACTGGGCTCCGGTAATCAAGGAAATCTTCGGCCCGCTGATCAAGTAGGGAACGTGAAGCCGGTACTCGGGGTCGTCCCTGACCCTGAAACAGGTATGCACACCGGGCTCAGGGACGAGCCCGACTACCCGGGGACCAAGTAGGGAAACAGGAGATTAGATGCGACTCGAACTCGCCAGCTTCAATGTAAGGGATATCCGCTTTGATGGCAGGACCAGCTACGAGAATGGCATTCTTGTGTTGGACAGGGCCGAGCTGCTGCAGTCCGTTGCCAGAGATACCCGGATTGCCGGCGCCGATCTGCATATCGTCCGTCCCGCAGAGAAGGTGCGGGTGGTCGCCATCCGCGATGTGGTCGAACCCAGGGTGAAAGCCAGCGGCCCCGGATGTGTTTTCCCCGGCGTCCTGGGACCGGTGGCCACCGTCGGCGAGGGCCTTACCAACCGGCTGTCAGGAATGGCCCTGGTTACCTCCGCCTACCTGGCAAGCAAATCGGGCCACTCGGGCGCCGATTTGCCCACGGGCTCGGTCCTCGATATGTGGGGACCCGGCGCCACCACCTCGATCTTCAGCGCCACTCAGAACCTGGTCCTGGCCATCACCCTCCGCGACGACCTTTCCGAACTGGACAACCTGGATGCCATCCAGATGGCCCAGTTGAAGCTCGCCGACCTGATCGCCAGGACTACCCTGGGCCTGGCGCCGACTTCAAGCGAGACCTTCGAGCTCTTTCCGGTAGACCCCTCCCTGCCAAAGGTGGCCTATATTCTGGGGTGCCGGACCAATCCCCTGGACCGTTATCATCCCGGTATCAGTTTCTACGGCCTGCCCCTTCAGTATCCTCTGCCTACCTTTATGCATCCCAACGAGTTTTTCGACGGCGTGGTCACCAGGGATGTTCGGCGAGGCCAGGCTGCCTATCCTACGGCATGGGAGTGGCAGAATCATCCAGCTATCCTGGGGCTGTACCGCGCCCATGGCAAGACAATCAATTTCCTCGGCGTGGTTTTCCAGAGCCAGCACCACATGTTCCAGCATGGAAAAGAAGTCACCGCCGAAATCGCCGCCCAACTGGCCAGACTGCTGGGCGCCGAGGGGGCCATTATCAGCCGCACTCACGTCTCGGGCAACAGGTTCATCGACACCATGTTCACCGTCCAGGCCTGCGCCAAAAAGGGCATCAAACCGGTGCTCATCACCCCGGAGTACGGCGGTCGCTACGGCGAGGACTTACCTTTCCTTTACACCGTACCGGAAGCCGATGCCATTATCAGCACCGGCAGCCTGGACCGGCTCATTGAGTTCCCCACCCCCGACCGGGTAATCGGCCCACCGGGACACGACGATGTCCTGCTGGACCTCGCCCCTACCCCGGGAAAACCGGCGCCTCCAGCCAGGCAACCGGTCCTGATCGACGGCCGGACCATGGTAGCCGGAGGCATCGATTGGTGGGGAGGAACACAGCAGCGGTGCGCCGGGTACTGATGCAAACGCAAAAAGGAGGCAACCAATGAACGAAGTCAAAATCGTACACTACATCAATCATTTCTTTGCCGGACAGGGCGGCGAAGAAAAGGCTGATCTTCCCGTCGGCGCTGTGGATGGGCCGGCAGGACCGGGCAAAGCGCTCCAAAATCTGCTTCCTTCTTCCTCCAGGATCGTAGGAACGATTTACGCCGGGGACAACTATTTCAACCAGAACTCGGACAGGGCCGCCCGGGAAATCCTCGAAGCCGCCAGAAAATGGCAGCCGCATCAGTTCGTCGCCGGTCCCGCATTCGCTGCCGGCCGATACGGCGTCGCCTGTGTCGAAGCCTGCAACGTCATCGCTAGAGAGCTCGGTATACCATGTATCTCGGCCATGAACGAGGAGAACCCCGGAGTTGACGTGTACCGCGCTAATAAGCAAATGAGTATGAAGGTCTTCCTGTTCCCCACTACAGTCACGGTATCGGGAATGCAGCCCGCGCTTCAGGCGATGGCCAACTTCTCGGGCAAATTAGCTGCGGGGACTCCCGTTCGCCCGGCTGCCGAAGAAGGTTTTCTGCCTGTAGGGGTCAGACAGGTGGTCCAGGATGATAGGCCGGGCATCGAGCGAGCCATCACCATGTTGCTGGCCAAGATGAACGGCGAGCCCTACGTGTCAGAAGTCCCCTTGATCACCGCCGAGACCCTGACGCCGGCAGCGCAACTAGCCAATTTGAAAGAGTCCAGGATTGCTATCGTCAGCACTTCGGGCGTGGTCCCTCGAGGCAATCCAGACAGTTTCAAAATCGCGCGAAACACCCAGTGGAGAAAGTACTCCATCGATGGGCAATCGACCATGGTCAAGGGCCAGTGGCAGACGGTGCATGGAGGATACTATACCGAGTCGATGGACAATAATCCAAATTACGGTGTGCCGCTGGACGCTTTACGTCAATTGGAACAAGACCGGGTGATTAGAGAACTGTATTCCTATTACTATGTGACTCCAGGCACGACCGGCGCCATGGCTGTCATGCAACAACTTGGCCGGGAAATGGCCGCCGATATGAAAAAAGACAAAGTCGATGGCGTCGTCCTGGTATCGACCTGAGGCACCTGTACTCGCAGCGGGTCTGCGATTGCCAGAGAAATCGAGCGGGCGGGGCTTCCCGTGGGGATGATAACCGCCATGTTCTCCCTGAGCCATCAGCTTCAGGTGCCCAGGACCATCAGCGGGGTAAAGATCCCCCATCCTTGCGGCGAACCAAGATTGTCTTCGGAAAAGGACAGCGAACTGCGACGGGATATCGTAATAACAGCCCTGAACGCAATGGCAACCCCTGTCAGCGAGCCAACGGTCTTCCGACCGGCCATATCTATTCCCGTTTAGGACGAAGGAGATTAGATGCGACTCGAACTCGCCAGCTTCAATGTAAGGGATATCCGCTTTGATGGCAGGACCAGCTACGAGAATGGCATTCTTGTGTTGGACAGGGCCGAGCTGCTGCAGTCCGTTGCCAGAGATACCCGGATTGCCGGCGCCGATCTGCATATCGTCCGTCCCGCAGAGAAGGTGCGGGTGGTCGCCATCCGCGATGTGGTCGAACCCAGGGTGAAAGCCAGCGGCCCCGGATGTGTTTTCCCCGGCGTCCTGGGACCGGTGGCCACCGTCGGCGAGGGCCTTACCAACCGGCTGTCAGGAATGGCCCTGGTTACCTCCGCCTACCTGGCAAGCAAATCGGGCCACTCGGGCGCCGATTTGCCCACGGGCTCGGTCCTCGATATGTGGGGACCCGGCGCCACCACCTCGATCTTCAGCGCCACTCAGAACCTGGTCCTGGCCATCACCCTCCGCGACGACCTTTCCGAACTGGACAACCTGGATGCCATCCAGATGGCCCAGTTGAAGCTCGCCGACCTGATCGCCAGGACTACCCTGGGCCTGGCGCCGACTTCAAGCGAGACCTTCGAGCTCTTTCCGGTAGACCCCTCCCTGCCAAAGGTGGCCTATATTCTGGGGTGCCGGACCAATCCCCTGGACCGTTATCATCCCGGTATCAGTTTCTACGGCCTGCCCCTTCAGTATCCTCTGCCTACCTTTATGCATCCCAACGAGTTTTTCGACGGCGTGGTCACCAGGGATGTTCGGCGAGGCCAGGCTGCCTATCCTACGGCATGGGAGTGGCAGAATCATCCAGCTATCCTGGGGCTGTACCGCGCCCATGGCAAGACAATCAATTTCCTCGGCGTGGTTTTCCAGAGCCAGCACCACATGTTCCAGCATGGAAAAGAAGTCACCGCCGAAATCGCCGCCCAACTGGCCAGACTGCTGGGCGCCGAGGGGGCCATTATCAGCCGCACTCACGTCTCGGGCAACAGGTTCATCGACACCATGTTCACCGTCCAGGCCTGCGCCAAAAAGGGCATCAAACCGGTGCTCATCACCCCGGAGTACGGCGGTCGCTACGGCGAGGACTTACCTTTCCTTTACACCGTACCGGAAGCCGATGCCATTATCAGCACCGGCAGCCTGGACCGGCTCATTGAGTTCCCCACCCCCGACCGGGTAATCGGCCCACCGGGACACGACGATGTCCTGCTGGACCTCGCCCCTACCCCGGGAAAACAGGCGCCTCCGGCCAGGCAACCGGTCCTGATCGACGGCCGAACCACGGTGGCCGGGGGCATCGACTGGTGGGGAGGAACACAGCAGCGGTGCGCCGTGTACTGAGGTAAACGCATAGGAGAAACGGTGATGAAATCAAAGGTCGTTATCACGGTAATGGTATTGATGGTCCTGGCTGCAGCATATGGGGCGTGTGCTCTTCCATCCGGCTCGGTCTCCGCGCCAGGAAAAACGCCGGCGGCAACCGCTCCGGCGCCTTCGTTGCCGGACTGGGAGAGCAAATGGCAGAGGACTGTCGCCGCGGCCAAACAGGAAGGCACAGTGCTGGTATATACCAGCCAGGGTCAGGGCATGCGCCAGGAAATTGGGGAGGCTTTCGGCCGCAAGTTTGGCATCAAGGTGGAGTTCGTCACCTTGGGCACTTCACAGCTTCTGAACAAGACGCTGATGGAG
>CAZFEA010000111.1:0-9908 GCA_964518085.1 uncultured Dehalococcoidia bacterium | reverse complement strand
AAGCCCGCCCTTCTTAGCTTTTTTACCACATCGTCTGCAGTAAAACCTGCCAGCTTCGTCCTGACAGCGCCACGGGAATGCGCAAGTCTCCTTCTGGCTGTGCCGCCGTTTTCAGTACCGGAGGCAGTTGATCACCATGCTCAAGGTAAGATTCAATGATCTTGCGGGCCACATCCTGTGCGATCTCTAGAGTCTCAGCGACAGTTCTCCCCTGAGCTACCAGGCCGGGCAATTCGTCACTGGTGGCCAGGAAGCCACCTTCGGGTAGCGCCTCCAAATGGACAGCTAATAATACTTCCTTCATAATTTGAGTCCGACATTTGAGAGCTTGGATATCATATTCTATCAGACCCCATCCACTCTTGCCATCTCGGTCACCCAGGGGGGATTGCTTCGTCCGCCTCAGGCGGACTCGCAATAGCAGCCCCATGCTACTGGGTCACATTGATGAACGTCCGCGCGGTATACAGTACGGTCCTTTTGGTAAAGTGAACGAATTCTATCTCGATGGGAAACTCGCCCGGCCTCGCGGCCTCGATGAATAGCTCTTGGCGCATGGCTACCGTCAGGGAGAACTGCTCATTGGCCTCGCGCCGGAACGGGTGTGAATAGGCGTGCTCCGGGTGCACCCCCAGGGGATGACCGTCCATGCTGGTGACCTCCACGGGCAACCCGATGCGGAATCGCTGCACCGTATATCCCGCGTTGAGCACACGAATAAGGACCGTCTGTCCCACCCTGGCATGGACATCCGTCTCGTGGAACGGACCGGGGTCAGTTATCCGCTTGAAATGACCGTTGACATGGAATACGTCGGGGCGGAAATCATGGAGAATGCCATCCCGGGTAAAATTCTCCGGCGCCGTGGGGTTGCTTTCGTCGCATTTCTGCATGGCGGCATCGTGACCCAGCGGTTCCCACCTGGTGTCCATTTCGCCGGGCACGATAAAACCTTCCACGTCATATTTGCGCACGTGGTGCGGCGGATTGAAGGCCGCGGCAAAGCCCGGACCGCCTGCCGGGTACGGCGGATCGGGAACGCAGGCGGCTTCCGGTGCAGGCGGCTTCGGGGCATCAACGATGAAAAGACCGAACAGCCCGCGGATGAAGTGCAAAACCGTGTTCTTATGACAGTGGAAGAAGTAAGTGCCGGCCTGGTTGGTGGCGAACTGGTAAACGAAACTGGCGCTAATTTCAAATGAGGCCTTGCCGACACCATCGTTCATGGTGCTCGGTTCAATGCCGTGCCAGTGGGTGGTGTGGGTATTGAATTTCGAACCCACGGTGGCATGAACGATATCCCCCTCAACCGTCCTGATGGTCTTGGAAGGAAAGACCTGCCCGGTTTCCGGATCGTCCGGGTCTTCGAAAATCCACATCTCTATTTCCCCGCCGCCGGCGATGGGGAATTTCTTGTTCACCGTAAGGTTGCGCGCCACCCGGCGGGTGGGGGCCAGGCGGTCCAGCGGTCCTCCGTTGAAAGTCGGCGGACAGACGTGCTTGTGGAGCATGGGCCTCATGCTCTCTTCAACCCGGGGAAGACGTATTTCGCGAATAGGCATGGTCTATCTCCTTAACGCATTCTCCTCTCCCCTTGCGGGAGAGGATTAAGGTGGGCACGCAGCAGCGTGCCGCTACCATCTCCCATCAAGGGAGAGGGAAATCTCTACCCCCGGTGTCTCTGCTGCCCATTTCCGTGGGATCCGAGGGCGGGAAGTCCATCCCGTCCACATCTCCGGTCAACTCCCAGGTGGTCACCGCACCCTGGGGATAGTTGCCCCCGGCCGCGCTCTGGGTGACTTCCTCGTGGCCGTGCATCGGGTAGGCCAGGGGTGACTGCGGCACACCACCTACAGTAAGCGACAGCTCGGTTTTCAGCAGTCCTCGCAACGGACTGGAACGGTCGCCGGGAATGTCCGGAGGCCGCACAAAGGGATGAAGCCAGTCCATGCGTTCCTGCGGGACCAGGGGAACGGTATCCAGGGCAACTACGTTCTCCTGCACCACGTTGTTGAGGTTGTCATCTATTTCAGAAGTGATGTAAACATGATTGGCGTGGATATGGGGCGATATAAAAGCCTCGCTCACGTTGAGCAACCGGATGACGTGAGGCTGCCCCACTCTGCCTTTGGGCACCGTGCCTTCATCGTGCGAGGCAAAACCGCCGGACAGCCCGTTAATGGTGTAATACCGGGGCAGGTAGGTCTCGACGAACTCGTCCATGGTGACGGCGATGCCCTGCTGCGCCCTTTCGTTGAATTTCGGGTCGATGGCGTTGAACACCCATATTTTGGACCGCTCCGACTTCCATGGTTCGCCGGGGAAATGAGCCGTAGCGCCCAGGTCGTTGAAGAGCTGCTGCACCGCCGGGGTAGGGTTGCTGTACGGCGTATTGCTGTTCCGGGGCATGATCACCACCGGCCCGTGCAATCCCAGAATGCGATTGACCGGACCGTTGCCATCGTCAAAGTACATGTAGGTGCCGCCCGCCGGGGCGACAAACGTAACGATTTCGGTCATCCCCGGGTCGACACTGATGCCCCGGCCCACCATGCCCGGCATTCCGGCTATCCGGAAGCCATGGGGAGCGGGAAGGTTGTTGGTGATCGAAATTCTCACGCTGTCGCCCTCGGTGGCCTGGATAAGCGGCCCGGGCACCCGGGGCAGGCCCTCGGCGCTGTTAAGGTCTTCGTAGGCCCAGTGGAAAATCATCCGGCCGTCGATCATCTGCACCAGGGCCTCGGTCATGGCCAGGTCGAAGGATAGCTCCTTCGGCGCAGTAACGGCCATCAGCACCGGGTGGGCCACCGCGCCGCCGACAACCGCCCCGGCGATCCCGGTCAAGGCATACCTGATAAAGTCCCGGCGACTGAGGCCACCGCTGCCGGCCTGGGGTGGATTGATATTGGTATACATGGTGCCCTCCTTGGGGATGGCGGGTTCACGGGGTTCCTCGGGTCCGTTGGGTTCCCTGGATCCCACCCCAACGAACTCAATGAAGTCCACGAGCCAAAGTATCCCACAGCTATCTCCCATCATGAATACGAGGATGTCCCTATTTTCCTGCTCGCGGAATGAGCGAAGCCATCGGGAACGTTACGCAATTGTCATCAAGAAATTACGTATCGTTACTGATATTGGCGGAAGCGGGCCGCCCCTATACTGGAACAAGCGGCAGTTGAGTCCGAAAATGCCGCCGTCTCACCCTTTGAAAAAGGGGGACTGAGGGGGATTTGAAACAGGCAAAATCCCCCTGTATCCCCCTTTTGCGAAAGGGGGAGGTAAACTGGGTGCTTGATGGAAAAAATTAAAGTCCTTCTTTTGGAAGACAATCCAGGCGACGCCCGCCTGATAAAAGAATTCCTGGCCGAAGCCAGAGGAGTCGCGTTCTCGCTGGTCTGGAAAGATAACCTGGCCGAGGGATTGAAAAACCTGTCCGAGAACAATACCGATGTCGTCCTTCTGGACCTCGGTCTCCCGGATAGCCCGAACCGCCTGGCGACTTTCACCCGCACCGTCAGCGCCGCGCCGGGCATGCCCATCGTCGTTCTGACTGGCTTCGACGATCAGACTTTCGCCGTCACCACCGTGCGCCGGGGCGCCCAGGACTACCTGGTAAAGGGCAAGATCGACACCGACCTCCTGGTGAAGACCATCCGCTATGCCATCGCCCGCAAGGCTGGAGGCAAGAGACTCTTCACCGTTGAGGAACTGGGCCGGTGCGACGGCAAGGATGGCCACCCGGCCTATATTACCTTCCGCAATAATGTCTATGATGTCTCAAACAGTAACCTCTGGAAAGAAGGCGCCCACATGATGCACCTGGCCGGGACCGACCTCACCGAGGCCCTGGCCAATGCCCCCCATGGCGAAGACATCTTGAACCGGATGCCTTTGCTGGGCCGGGTGGCCAGGAAAGCGACTCTGCAGCAGGAGCTTGCCCGGCAGGTCGAGAGCCGGCATCCCCACCCGATAATGGTCCATTTTTCGGTGGCTTATGCCCTCACCGTACCGGCGTTCTTCCTGGTATGGCTGCTCACCCGTCAGCCCGTTTTCGAAGCCATGTCTTTTTACATTCTCCTGCTGGCGGTCATAGTGACGCCGGTATGTGGACTTTCCGGGTTGTTTAGCTGGAAGGTGACCTACGAAAGCAAAAGGACTGGGGTTTTCGACATGAAAATTGCCCTGAGCGTGTTGCATCTGGTGCTGGTCATCGGGACTTTCGTGTGGAGGGTTTCCAATCCCGATATTGTTGCCGTCAACCCGGCGGCTTACGTCTACATGGCTTTGCTGATCGGCCAGTTGGCCATCACCTTGCTGCTCGGTCACTACGGAGGCAAAATCGTTTACTCCTGAAACTGTCATGGAAACGAAAAACGAGTGTAAGGACATCGCGGAGCAACTGGAGCTCTACCACAATCTGTTCCTGAATGCCCCGGAGGGCTTTGCCGTCCTCCGGCCGGTTCTCGATGACCACGGAAACCCCTACGACGTTCGCTACCTCGAGGTCAACAGGGCCTGGGACAAGGCCACCGGCCTATCCCGCGACAGGGTGGAAGGCAGGACCTCACGGGAAGTCTTTTCCAGGGTGGATTCGAACTTCATCGAGACCATGGTCGAAGTGGCCGTTACCGGCAAGCCACGGTGGTACGAAAGCCACTATCTGGACAGGTGGTACGGGTTAAACGCTTTTTCTCCGGGCCAGGGGCTGGCCGCCTACACGGTGACCGACATCACCGCGCGGAAGAATTCAATCGAATCTTTGAAGCAAAGCGAAGAGCGCCTCAAGCTAGCGCAGACGGCGGGCGGCATAGGCATCTTCGATTGGGACCTGAAGACTAACCAGATGGTCTGGTCCACTTCCCTGGAGGAGTTGCAGGGCTTCCTTCCCGGTGAGTTCGATGGCAGGGTGCGCACTGCCCGCGACACTGTCTTGCCGGAGGACCGCGAGCTGGTGGACAATGCCGTGTCCGAGGCTTTGAAGACCGGCGCTTATGCAGTTGATTTCCGCGCCTTGCTCAAGAACACCGCGCAAATAAAATGGATCCACGCCCGCGGCCGGGTATATTACGACCGGGAAGGGAAGCCGGTCCGCCTGATTGGTGTGCACCGCGACATCACCCAGCGCAAGCTGGCCGAAGAGGCGATGAAGCGCCGTACCGTCGATCTGGAAAGGG
Organism: uncultured Dehalococcoidia bacterium; assembly: GCA_964518085.1. Lineage (GTDB taxonomy): Bacteria > Chloroflexota > Dehalococcoidia > JACQUA01 > JACQUA01 > JACQUA01. The sequence goes on along the minus strand of CAZFEA010000111.1, from coordinate 4,731 downwards.
CAAACCAGGAACTGGAGCACTTCGCCTATGTGGCTTCCCATGACCTTCGCGAGCCCCTGAGAATGATGCACAGCTTTACCCAGCTTCTGGAAAGACGTTACAAAGACCGGCTGGACCAGGAGGCTAACGAGTTTATCGCCTTTATTATCGATGGCGCGACCCGGATGGAAGACCTGATTGACGACCTGCTGACCTACTCCAGGGTCGGCACCCGGGGGCAGGAATTCAAACCCACAAACATGGACCAGGTCTGCCATCAGGTCCTGAGCGACCTCAAAATGGCCATCGAGGAAAATGACGCCAGGATAAGTTGCACGCAACTGCCGGTAGTGTATGCCGATTCCATCCAGATGACCCAGATCCTGCAGAACCTGATCAGCAACGCCATCAAGTTCCGGCGAAAGGAAGAAGCGCCCCGGGTGCAGGTGTCGGCAACTGCCGGCAAAAAAGAGTGGTTATTCTCGGTGAAGGACAATGGAATAGGCATTGAAAAGGAATATTTCGGACGCCTCTTCATGCTATTCCAGAGACTTCACTCCAGGGAACGTTATCCCGGGACGGGAATAGGCCTGGCGGTAGCCAAAAAGATCGTCCAGCGGCATGGTGGTGAAATCTGGGTGGAGTCTGAGCCGGGAAAGGGTTCCACATTTTTCTTCACCATTCCGTTCAGGGCCAGCCAGGAAGACAGTTCCTTGAGTTCGTTGGGTTCCACTCCACCCTAACCCAAGGAACCTGAGGAACTCAACGAACCGCAAAGAACCCGGAGAACCCCGGAGAACTTGGAGCACGGTATATGGACAGTCAACACGTTAGTATCTACGACCTGATAATCCTCGGCGGCGGCCCCGCGGGGTGGGCGGCAGCCATTCACGCCGCCAGGAGCAAACTGAATACCCTGGTGATCGATAAGAATCCCCTGGCAGGCGCCCTCAATCTCAGTCACAGGATAGATAATTATCCAGGGATTCCCGAAATATCCGGGGCGGAGCTGCTTTCCAGGATACGAAGCCAGGCCGAGTCCTTCGGGGCCGCGGGCATACAGGATACCGTGATCGATGTGGATTTCCACACAAAGCCGGCAACAGTTTTCACCGCCGAAAGTAGCTTCCGTGGCGCCAGCATCGTGGTGGCCACCGGCGCCATGGGGCGCAGGCATTCCATCACCGGAGAAGAAACCTTTGCCGGAAAGGGCGTCTGCTACTGCGCGTCGTGCGATGCGCCCTTTTTTGAAGGCAAAGATGTGGTTGTGGCCGGTCGTCCAGAGCTATTCTGGGATGACCTGTACCAGCTATCCAGGTTCGCCCAGCGCATCTACGTGGTCATGTACCCTTCCCATCACCATATGCCCGATGCGGCGGAAAAACTGCGCTCCACGCCAAAAGTGGAAGTGCTGGAAGGCATGGTGGCGGAGATTAGCGGCAACAGTTTTGTTGATACCGTCCAGATCAGAAGCACCGCCGGCGACGTCAGGTCGCTGGAAGCGTCAGGCATATTCCTGTATCTCCAGGGAAGGCTGCCCATCGTTGACTTCCTGGGCGGCGCCCTGACCCTGCGACCCGAGGGATGCATCGCTGTTGACCCCCAAAAAATGAGCACCTCCGTGGAAGGGGTCTATGCCGCCGGTGACGTTATCTGCACTACCGTGCGCGGGGCGATACAGTCGGTTGCCGACGGCTGTCGCGCCGCCTCCAGCGCCATTCAGTATGTCAACGCGCGCCCCCAGGCGTAGGGCGAGCCGCCCCGGCCGTACCCGCGGGCCGATGGCCCGCCCTCAAATTGACCGCAATGGAATTGATTGCCTCGAACACATTCTTGTACAACCCGTTGAAGATCTCCTGTGGATTCGCCTCATCGGTAATGCAAGAGCGAGCCAGCGGCTCGCGGCTACCACCCCAGCCCCGGCACGTGGCAGCGCCGACTACCTGAGCAACTCCTTGAAAATGTCCGCGGCCACCTTCTGCATGACCGACTTTTGCAGGAGATAGTCCTCGTCTTCCAGGACATCCTTGGGTCCCGGGACCAGGTCCGGGTCAAACTTCTCCCTGGAGACATCGGCCCGCTCCGAGGGATAGCCGCTGGTGGCGGCGATTATTTCGCCCGCTTCCCTGGAAAGTATCCAGTTGACAAACACCCTGGCAGCGTTGGGATGAGGCGCCTTGTCAAAGGCGTTCAGATTCAATGAACCCGATGACAGCGGGGCGGCCTCTTTCACTTTGACCCATTTTATCGGCGCCCCGGCGTTTACGAAACTCTGGAATTCAGTAGGTTTGGCCCCCACCAGGACCGGATATTTACCCCTGGCCAGCCACTCCACCTGGAGCCGTTCGTTCCTCTGGATCACCGGTTCGTTGGCAACCAGCTTCTTCATGTATTCGGCGCCCTTCTCCTTGCCGTGGAGCTGGATCATCATGTAGCTGAACCAGCTATTTCCGCGCCCCGCCGAAGAGGGATCATTGATGACAATCTTGCCCTTCCATTTCGGGTCGAGAAGGTCATTGAACGAGGTTATCTCGCCGTCCTTCACCATATCCTTATTGACCGAGATGTAAAGTGAAGCCAGGGACACCAGGGCAATCACCTGCTTTTTCTTGTCGAGGAAGGGGATCTTGCCAGCGCGCCATTTGGCAGGGTCTTTGACTTCATCCTGCATGAGCATCGGCTCCAGCGATACCGATATGTTGGCCGGAACGGTGACATTGAAGTAAGTTGTCAGGCCGCCGATGCTAACGTCGGCCACATACAGGCCAGCGCGTCTCTCGGTCATTAACTTCTCTATGATTTCGGCCCCCCGGCCCTGGAAGAACTCGATATCGATGCCGTATTTCTTACGAAAAGCAGCATTCAACTGGCCGCCGGTATCGCCGATAACGCTGCCGTACAGGGCCACCCTGCCCTCTTTGCGGGCCGCCTGCACCACGGTTTCCCATTCGCTCAACTGCTGGACCCGGGGGCCGGTAGTCTGCGCTGATGAGTCAGGCTGGCTCTGAGGCTTGGATCCGCAGGCGCCCAGCACGAGCAGCATCGCCATCATCGTCGCTGTCAGCGGCGATAACATACTTTTCATTTTCATTTGGTCCCTCCTCTTTTGGTTGAACGGTACTGCGGGCTTTCCTGCTGTGCGGCACTCCGTCGCCAAATCCGTAGTCGCGGACCGGGGGTCCGCTCTCAAATTGACCGAAATGGAATTAACTGGCCCGTCAACATTTTTGTGTACACGCTGTCGTATCACCGGAAATGCAAGAGCGAGCCAACGGCTCGCGGCTACGGCCGTTCTCCTCTCCCCCCAGCACGTGCAACGTGCCGCTACGGAACCTCCCACCTCTCACTTCTCACCTCTCACCTCCATTTCCGGCTTCTCACGTCTCAACGCCGGTCCCCACTTGGCCAGCACCTCCTGGCGCAACTTCGGGTTGATCCGGACATCGGCATGCCAGGACCTGTCCCATTCCACAGGCTTGCAGGCGTCGATGACGGCCACCGAAGAATAGGTGGCCCGGCTGCCGTCCATGCCGTAGTCCGTCTTCTGAATGCGCCGCGGGTCCTGAATAGTGAGATGGCTTCCCCAGCACCGGTCCAGCACCTGCACCGCCCTCCTCGGTTCGGTACGGCTGGCCACCGCCCACAGCACATCCTTGATGTTGGCCGGGTCTATGTCGCGGTCTACCACGATAACGTAGCTCAGACCGTAGGCGCCGGAGTGCACCTGCGACGCGATCAGGGCGGCTTGCCGTGAATGTCCCGCGTACAGATTATCAATCGATGTCACCAGCAGACGGTGGCCGGCGTACAGGGAGACGCCCTGTATCTCGCGCACCCCGGCCGTCTCCATCTGCAGCCAGATGAGCGCCGCCGACTCCCAGTTGTCCCTCAGTTCGCCTTTTCCCGGCGGGCAGATCTCCCTTCCGATGCAGGTGGTCAAAATGGGTCTGTTCCGGTGGTACAGCGCCTTTACCCTGATGACCGGAAATTCCTTTGCCTGGCTCAGTCCCGTCCATTCGGTAAACGGGCCTTCGAGTTGCTGGTAACCGGGCGGCACTTCCCCTTCGAAGGCTATCTCGGCGTTGGCCGGAATAGGCAGACCGGTGTAGCTGCCGGTGATCACCTGTTCCGGTTGGCCCTTCAGCCATCCGGCGAAATCCAGCTCGCTGCCGCCATCGAAATGGGAGGTGTGCAAAGTAGAGGCTTTGAACAGCCCGGGGTCCAGCCCGACAACCCCGACTACCGGGCAGGGCTTGCCCATGCGATGGTATTTCTCCATGATGATCCGGCCATCCTTGCCCTCGGACATGTGCAGGCCGGTGGTTGCCTTGTCGTGCAACTGGAGCCGGTAGGTGCCGATGTTCACCCGGCCGGTATTGGGGTCGCGCATTATCACCGTGCAGCCGGTGCCGATGAAGCGGGGTTCACCTTCGAACTTACGGGGCGTCGGGAAGCGAAGCAGGTCGACCTCGTTCTCCACCAGCACATTTTCCAGTATCGGGCCTTCATTCACCTCAACCGGCGGGACAGGCTTGAAGGCCCTCAACCGGTCCTTCCATGCCCGGGTGAGCGGCGTGCCCGAGGTGTGAGCGCTCTCCCAACTGGCGCTGATAAAGAACCTCCTCACGTTTTCCTTGTTGAGACTGGCCAGCATCCGGAAACCGGGCCGGCACCCGGGAAAATTGTCGAACAGCACCGGATTCGGCGACATATTGACAATAGCCGCCGCCTCCAGGTCCCAGCTAGCCCCGT
>CAZFEA010000110.1:0-9935 GCA_964518085.1 uncultured Dehalococcoidia bacterium | reverse complement strand
ACTGGGGACACGCGGATTTTCAGTCCGCTGCTCTACCGGCTGAGCTACCTCGGCGGTAGCTTTATATTTTACCTACAAATTTATTGCCGTGTCAAGCTGATTTTTGGTTTTATGGTCTGGGCGGTGGGGGCCATTCGGGCTTGGCCTCCTGGGGAACGCCTTTCCTTCCATCTTCGTGCGTATTCGGCGCGAACTGCCTCAGGCCTTCCGCCATCTCCCTCAATTTCCGGTCCACCAGGTAGTTGATCGTCCCTTCGGGATAGCCGCCGTCGGGTTGCCTTTCCCCCGCCGCAATGCCGGTCAGTATGGAAATGCCGTCATCCACCGATTTGGCCGGATAAATGTGGAATTTCCCCTCACGGACGGCGTCGATGACGTAGTCCCGCAGCATCAGATTTCGAACATTCTGATGGGGAATGATTACTCCCTGTTTGCCGGTCAACCCCTTGGCGCGGCATACCCGGAAAAAGCCCTCGATTTTCTGGTTCACCCCACCGATAGGCTGAATTTCACCCTTCTGATTGACAGACCCGGTAACGGCAATGCTCTGGCTGATGGGCGCCCCCGCCAGGCTGGAAAGAATGGCGTACAATTCGGTGGAAGAAGCGCTGTCGCCATCGACACCCTCGTACGATTGTTCGAAACACAGGCTAGCGGAAAGGGACAGCGGTTTGTCCTGGGCATATTTTGATCCCACATAACCGTTGAGGATCATGACCCCCTTATCGTGGATCTTGCCGCTCATCTGGGACTCTCGTTCAATATTCACAATTCCCGCACGTCCCATAAATGTCTTGGCGGTGATGCGCGTCGGTTTACCAAAAGTTATGTCGCCCATCATATATACGCTGAGGCCGTTTACCTGCCCGACGACTTCGCCATCGGCATCGATCATGATGGTACCCTGGTTGATCAGCTCCGTCAACCGCTCATCGATAAGGTCGTGGCGATAGACCTTTTCTTCGAGGGCCTTTTGAACATGATCGCCGTTTACCATGGCCGAACCTGCTTTGCCTGCCCAGTAGTCGGACTCCTGAATGATGCCCCGGATCAGGGCAAAGCGGGTAGACAGTTTTTCCTTGTCTCCCACCATCCTGGCGGCCTCTTCAAGTACCCGGGCTACCCCGCTCCGCTCGAAATGCCTTAGGTCGCCTTCGAGACAACAGGCGCAGATGAAGGATGCATAGTGGGCCAGGTTCTCGTCTCCGCGGTTTATCTGGTAATCAAAATCCGATTTCACCCGGAAGATCTCCCAGAAGTCCTCGTCGTAGGCAGACAGCAACTGGTAGATCATGGCGTCGCCGATAAGGACAATTTTGACATTCAGGGGTTGAGGCTGCGGTCGCAGTCCCTGGGGCGTAAACAGGCCCATCTGCTCCCATGGGTCCTCGATGCTCAGCTCTCGGTTCTTTATTGCCCGTTTCAATGCCGGCCAGACCGCAGGGGCCAGGAGCACGTCCCGGGAGCTCAATAGCAAATAACCGCCGTTAGCCCGGGAAAGGGCCCCAGCTTTGAGGTTGGTGTGATCACTGAGGTAACCGCCGAACAGGAAGCGCCTTTCGATCTTGCCGAACAGGTTGCTGTAGATCGGATTGGTCTCTTCCACCACCGGCGCCCCCCTGGTCTCACCATTGTCGACAAAAACATTGACCTGAAATGGCACGAACGGGTCGCGCCCGCCGAGCTGCGGAGGCATCATGGGGATGCCCGGCGGTGGTTGTTCCGGCTGCTTGAAAGCATCCAGATTGTTCAGGGTGTAGGTTCTTAAGCCTTCGAAGAACTGTCCTACCTCCTTTTGTTCCCGGTAGTCCTTCCTGGCCAGGATTTCGAACTGGCGCGATACGGTGATCTCGCCAACCTTCCGGTCCAGTTCCTCAAGCTTCTTGCTGGCATCGGCCTCCAGCTCGTGTGCCTGCTGGAAGCTCTCCTCTACCCTTTTCCGCAGTTTCTCCCGCCTGGCCTCAACGGATTTTCGCCTTTTTTCATCCAGCGCCATGAATTCATGGTGTTCCATCGGTTTGCCATCCAGGGTCGGAATGAGCACGGGCCCGATGGGCGTAACCTGCAAGAGAAATCCTTCGCCCTGGACCTCGGCGTTCAGTTGCTCGAAGATACTGCGCTGCTGGGACTGCCCTTCTTCAACGATCTTTTTGCGGGCGGTGTTATACTCCTCGCTGGAAAAAGCCTTGCTCAACTCATCCTTGAGCCTCTTCAACAGTTCGTTCAGGTCATCTCGAAGAGTCCTGCCCTTACCTTGAGGGAGCCTGACGATGCTGGGACGGTCGGGATCGGCGAAGTTGTAAACGTAGCACCAGTCATCGGGCCGGACCGGGCCTTCCCTTTCTTCTTTTTCCTTCACCACCTTCTCGATGTATGACTTGACTATCGAGGTCTTCCCTGTTCCGGTAAGCCCGGCTACATAGATATTGTAACCCGGCTTGTTCATCGACAGACCGAACTCAATGGCGCGGACGGCCCTGTCCTGCCCGACGAATTCTTTCAGTGGAGTGATCTCCGCGGTGCATTCGAAGGGCAAACTGTTGGGATCACAAAACCATTTCAACTGGTCAGCCGGAAGCTCGTACTTGCTTATGTCAACAAGGTTTGCCAGTTTCACGGACGCCTCCTTGTGCTGGAGAATTATAGCTGTGCGCGATTGCAACTTATGGTAGCAGACGGCAGGTATCGTAAGTATAACATCATGGGTTGAAAGATAAAAAAGTTATAACATTTCCCCCTTGTTTGATATATAATGGATCGTTCATGCTCGCCTGCGAGCACCATGAATTATGAAAAACCATGTCCCCACAGGCGAGGACGCCTGTGGTACCGGGTATTTTCGGAGCGATCACCCATGCCCCCTTGCCAGGGGGCGCCATGAAGGACGAAAATGGCCTATCATCGCGAGGAGGCCCAGTCCACCTCCCCCTTTCGCAAAAGGGGGATACAGGGGGATTTTGCCTGTTTCTTAAATCCCCCTTAGTCCCCCTTTTTCAAAGGGGGAGACGGCGACATTTTCGTAACATTGTTTATGCTGGCCGGCGAGCACCATCAAGCGTGAAAAACCATGCTCTCACAGGCAGGGCCGCCTGTGGTACCGGTATTTTCGGAGCGAGCGCCATTCATTTTATCCCACGGATGGCCACTTTGCCAAGTTAAGCTTCCGCGATAGGGAGTCTTGAATATGATTTCCATTTATCTTACTTCTCTTGAATCAGGCGATGGCAAGACAGCCTTCAGCGCCGGGCTTGCCAGGTCGTTTCAGGACTCCAACCTTAAGGTTGGGTTTCTTAAGCCGGTAATCGCCGGCGCCGATTTCCCCGGCAATGGCTATGTCGATCCCGATGCCGCCTTTTTCCAGAAGGCCTTCTCGCTTGAGGAATCCGCAGCTTCTCTTGGTGTTGTCATGCCTGCTGACAAACTGAAAAGCGCGGTGCAAGCAGCGGCCTCGGCAGCCGAAGGGAAAAAGGACGTGCTGATAGTGGAGGGACTGAACATCGGCCTGAAGGACCCCGCCCGCGCCCAGCTTTCAGCGGAGCTGGCCATGGCCCTCCGGGCCAGGGTGATAGTGATCGTCAAATATGGCGCCTCCGGTGAAAGTTGTATCCAGTCAATCACGCGAGTCAAGGAATCGCTCCTGGGCGTCATTGTCAATGCCGTTCCGGCAACCAGACTGAAACAGGCAAAAGAAAATCTGGTCGCCCCCCTGGAAAGCACCGGGATACGGGTCCTGTCGATGATACCGGAGGACAGGACCCTTGTCGGGGTAAGCATGGCCGATCTCGCGGAAGGGCTGGGGGCCAAGGTCCTCATCAACCCCGACCGGCTGGATAACCTGGCCGAGAATTTCATGCTCGGGGCAATGACCCTTGAATCGGGCAAGCTGTATTTCGGTCGAAAAGCAAACAAGGTGGCCATCATCCGCGGTGAGCGCCCGGACATGATGCTGGCGGCGATGCATACCTCGACTGCGGGCATTATCACTACCGGTGAATACGCCCCCAGCGACCAGACTATGCTGGAAGCGGAAGTTAAGAAAATTCCCATTATCGCCGTCCGCCGGACTACCGCGGAAGTGGCGGCAGCGGTGGAAAAGATAATCTCCGGCGCCCGTTTCCGGCAGGTCAAGAAGCTCGACCGGTTGACAGACATCCTGGCCAAGACCCTGGATTTCAAGGCGCTGTCCAAAGCGCTGGGGGCATAGAGGCGAACCCTCCGTACCCGCGAGCTGGTGGCTCGCTCTTGCATTCCCGATGATTCGTGCGAATCGACAACAGTCCACGGGCCACTCAGCCGGGCAAACAATAGCTACGAAGCAGGCAATTTCATTCCGGTCAGTTTGAGGGCGAGCCAGCGGCTCGCGGCTACGTGTCCGGCGCACCATCAGTTTTCCACAGTAGAAGATCGAAGCCTGTGGAAGTGGGGCGGGCTAGCCGCACACCCCACACCCACCACTCCCATGGCTAGCCCCCCCTACAGCTCGTGTCTGTTACCTGTTACCTGACTCCTATCTCCTATCTCCTAACTCCTGTCTTCTGGTATAATCTAACCGTGACCCCTGATATTCTCGCGGGCTTGAACCCCGCTCAAAAAGAAGCTGTGGAGGCCCTGGGAGGTCCCATTCTTATCCTCGCCGGCCCTGGAAGCGGTAAGACCAGAGTAATCACCCACCGTATCGCCTACCTGGTCAAGCAGTGGCAGGTCAACCCACGCCGTATCATGGCGGTCACCTTTACCAACAAGGCGGCCGCAGAAATGAAGGAACGGCTCTTCAGCATGCTCGGCCAGGTGGTAGACCAGCTTACCCTGGGGACTTTCCATGCCTGCTGCGCCCGCATCCTGCGCATCGACGGACCCGGCATCGGCCTGGACAAGAACTTCGTCATCTATGACGATGATGATCAACTTCGCCTGGTCAAGCGGGTCATTGAAGAGCTCTCTCTCGACCCCCAGAAAGTCATTCCCCGGGCGATACTTTCCGGCATCAGCGCCGCCAAGAGCCAGCTTGTTACACCTGAGGCCTACGCCGGCATGACGGGCACTTACTACGACGAACTGGTGCGGCGTATTTACCAGCGTTACCAGGAAGTGCTGGCGCAGAACCGCGCCCTGGACTTCGATGACCTGCTCATGACCACGGTCAGCCTCTTCAACCAGAAACCGGAAGTCCTCCAGCGGTACCAGACACGGTACCTTCATGTCCTGGTGGACGAGTTCCAGGACACCAACATCGCCCAGTATGCCCTGGCAAAGCAGCTATCAGGAAAGCACCGGAACATCTGCGTGGTCGGCGACCCGGACCAGTCAATTTACTCCTGGCGGTACGCCGACATAAGGAATATTCTGAATTTCGAGAAGGACTTCCCCGAAGCTAAAGTCTTCTACCTGGAGCAAAACTACCGGTCCACCGGCACTATCCTGGAAGCGGCCTCGGCCATAATCTCCTGCAACAAAGAGCGGAAGGAAAAGGGCCTGTGGACCGAAAATGAGCCCGGACTGCCCATTGTGGTGGCCGAACTGTATGATGAAAAGGAAGAGGCCAGCCACGTAGTCAACGAAATAGAGAAGCTCATCTCTTCGAAACAGGCCGCCGCCCGGGACTGCGCCGTCATGTACCGCACCAACGCCCAGTCCCGCGTCCTGGAAGAGACGTTCATGCGCTACGGCATGCCATACAAGCTCATCGGCGGCATGAGGTTCTACGAGCGGAAAGAAGTAAAGGATATCATCGCCTATCTCCGGCTTGTGCACAACCCCTTTGACAGCATCAGCCTGGCCAGGATCATCAACACCCCCGGCCGGGGCATAGGCCAGCAAAGCTTCAACCAGTTCGTCGCCTGGGCCAAAGACCAGGATCTTGCCCATTACCCCGCGCTGAAGCGACTGGCCGAAATGCATCAAAACAACGACAAAGCCTCGTTGCCGGTGGCCAGCCGTTCGGCGGCGGCCTTTCAGAAGTTCCACGAGCTGGTGGAAGACCTGATCGAGAAGAGCCGGAAACTCACCCTGCCGGAGATGATAGATGAACTGCTGCGATTAACGAACTACGAAGCGTATCTCCGGGCCGACGAAGACGGCGAAGAGCGATGGGACAATATCGCCGAACTGCGCTCGGGCGCCCGCGATTTTGAACATCTTCCCCCGGCAGAGGCGCTGACAGCCTTTCTGGAAAAGGTCTCATTAGTCCAGGATGTTGATGCCCTCGACGAAAAAGCGGATGCGGTAACCCTGATCACCCTGCACAAGGCCAAGGGCCTGGAATATTCAGTGGTCTTCATCATAGGCATGGAGGAGAAGTTGTTTCCCCACGCCCGGTCATACCAGGACCCGGCCCAGCTTGAAGAGGAAAGGCGCCTTTGCTATGTGGGCGTTACCCGCGCCCGGAAAAGACTCTACCTGTTCTTCGCCACCCGGCGCATGCTCATGGGCATGAACAATGAAGGCCAGCACTCCCGTTTTCTCGATGACATCCCCCGGCGGCTTATGGCCGACAAAGGCGTGGCCCTGGACTCCCGCGCGACGACCGAACGTAGGGCGGCAGTACTATCGTGGAAAGCCGAGCCGGTCAACTTACCGCCAAAGCCGCCGCCGGTCCATGTCAAGCAGGGAGACCTGGTGGTGCATAAAGTTTTTGGCGAGGGCGTGGTGATGAGCTGCCAGGCGGTTACCAATGATTTTGAGGCCACGGTGCAGTTCAAGGGTGTGGGCCTCAAAAAATTGCTCCTCAGCCTGGCGCCGCTGAAGAAGATGGAACCGTAGCAGCACGCTGCGCGTGCCGGGGGGGGGCGTAGTGGCACGCTGCGCGTGCGGTAGGCAGTAGTCAGTAGACGGTAGTCAGTAGCCAGTAGCGGCACGGCGTGCCGTGCCGGGGGGGACGTAGCAGCACGCTGCGCGTGCAGAATAGTAGTCAGTAGTCAGTAGACAGTAGACAGTAGCGACACGCTGCGCGTGCCGTTCCCTCTCCCTTGACGGGAGACGGTCAGAGCTTGCCCCTTCGGCTTCGCTCAGGGCAAGCTCTGAGCGAAGCGGAAGGGGTGAGGGTGGAAGTGGTTGTCTTCGGAGCAGGATACTTATGCCAATCGGTCACAAAAATAGGTAGCCGCACGAATTAACCCTCGTAGGGACACCGATGGTATCCTTTGGTGTCAGCATTAGCAGGAAAGGAGTAGTTGAATGCCAGAAGCGAAGATGTCCCGACAGGAAGCTGGACGCAGAGGTGGCGAGGCCAGCGCCGGAAAAGAGAGACACTTCACCCCCGAGTCAAGGGCGCGACTGGTAGCAGGCGCACGCAGGGGCGGACAGGCGGCCAAGACACCGGCCACGAAGCGGGTTAGCAATTAGCTATTAGTTGTTAGCTTTTAGCTATTAGCTATTAGCGATTAGCAATTGGCAACTAGCGATTGGCTATTAGCCGTTGGCGGTTAGCGGCTGGCCAGGAGGGGTGGGGACTAATTGCTAATTGCGAATTGCCAATTGCTAATCGCTAATCGCTAATTGCTAACAGCTAATCGCTGCCGCGCCCGTTCAGCCGCTGGTCAAATTCCTGCCGGGTAAACCGGTACTCCTGGGTGCCATAACACTCGACGGCGAAGGACGCGCATACGCTGCCCATCATGGCACAGTGCTCTAGTTTCAGTCCGTGGACCAGGCCGCTGATCAGGCCGCCCCGGTAGGCATCCCCCGCCCCTGTCGGGTCCACAACCTTCTTCGGCGTTATGGCCGGAATGTCAATCTCACCGACAGCCCCGGAAACCGCCGAACCCTTTTCACCCCTGGTGACTATGACTGTCCCGGCCAATCTTCGCACCTCTTCCTTCGCCAGCCCGGTCTTGCATAGAATGAGGTCCATCTCGTAGTCATTGCAGATAAGAATGCGACAACCGTCTATGGCCTCGGTCAGGTCGGGGCCGCTCAACATCGGCAGGGATTGTCCGGGATCGAAAATGTAGTCGATGCCCCGGGCCTTGCAGCAACGGGGATAATTTTTCATGTCCTCCAGATTTCCCGGAGATACAATGACAATAGTATCTTTGGGATCAAGCGAGGCAAAGTCCAGCGAGGCGGGATATTTCATGGCGCCCGGATTAAAGCCGGTGATCTGGTTGTCGGCCCGGTCGGTAGTTATGTAAGCGCTGGCGGTGGACTCATCCTCGACCTTCTCAATGTATTCGGTGGATATGCCATTGCGCGCCAGCCAGTCGAAGTACCGGTGATAATCATTGCCGATGGTCGCCGATATTACCGGCTTTTCACCCATGAGCGTCAGGGCGTAGGCAATGTTGCCTGCAGTGCCGCCGAACTTCTCCTTCATCCCGTCGACCTGAAAGCAGACGTTCAAAACGTGTATTTTTTCAGGGAGAATATGTTCGTGGAAGTGACCGGGGAAGACCATGATCCGGTCATATGCGAGCGATCCACTGACAATTATTGTCATGTTGACGAGCCTCTCGGTTTTGTCCCTGCTGGCAGCGCCGGCGCGCCGTCACCGCCAAAGATACAATGATTGTACCCTCTATGCCACGGCTCGTTCAACCGCAGGCCGTAGGGGCGAAGCTGCGTGTTCGCCCGCGGCCAGACACCCGGACCTGCCTTTACGGGGCGGGCCAACTTAAGCTATTTCATGAGGGGACCGAAGATCTCACGCGCTATTCGCTGGAACTCTGGGTATCTCAGCAGGTAATCCTAGGAGTCCTTGATGAAATAGTTGACGCCGGGCTTACGCACCCCGGTGGGGTCCAGGTGGTCGGTGGGGACATCTTCCCTGGTGCTTTGCAGCAGGTGTGTCTTGCTCATTTCGGTAGCCATCTCGCGGGTCAATATCCAGTTGATGAATACCTGGCTGGCGCTGGGATGCGGCCTTTTAGTGAAGAGGGAAAGACCCTGGGTAGTGGACAGGAAGGTACCTTCCTTCGGCTCCAACCATGACAGGGGGGCCCCGGCCCGCTGGAAGTCGGCCACTACCGGCGTGGAAGGGCCGAGGGTTATCAGGTGCTTTTCCTTGGCCACCCATTCTACCTGGAGGCGACGGTCCCTGGTTATGAATGGGTCCTGTTTAACGAACTCACGCCAGTAGTCGAAGTTGATAATCACCGCGCCGACAGCGGCAAAGATCGTTTCCCCCGCGCCAGCGAAGGTCGGGTCCTGAATGCTGATCTTACCCTTCCATTTCGGCTCCAGCAAACTGCGGTAGGAATCGACCTCACCGGACTTCACTTTGTTGGAGTTGACCAGGAGGTTCAAGCTGGGGTAGCTGAACTGGAGAAGAACATGATTTTGCTCCCGGTCCGCGTAGAGACGCTTACCGCTGTACCACGCCCGGTTGTCGGTCACCTCAGGCAGGATGAGCTTATCTTCTATGGTATCCAGGATGCCTTCCGGTTTGAGGGTATTAATGGTAGTAACCACTCCAGACATGAAAATGTCCGTGGTAAAGAGTCCCGCGGCGCGTTCCGCCTTCACCTTGGCCCCTATTTCACTCCCGGTAGCCGAAAGGAAATCCAGCTCCAGGCCAAAACGCTCCTTGAATTTAGAGGTCAGCATCTGCCGGGCATCAGCCCCGATTGTGGTGTAGATCGATACTTTGCCTTCTTTCCTGGCTTCCTGGAGCACCGTTTCCCATTTCCCCTCCCAGGCAGGCCTATTCGCTCGCGGCGCACCCGCGTCTCCCGGGTCCGGGCCTGCCGGCGCAGCCGGAGGTCCAGCCGTAAGGCCGCAAGCGGCCAGCAGCGCTGCCGTTAGCAGGACCAAACACATTGACATCTTCGGTGCCATTTTTCCTCCTTGCCGGAGTCATTGCGAGGCATCCCTTCGCCAGCGAAGGGAGACGAAGCAATCCCGGCTATGGCGTAAACCTAATGAATCGTCCATGCTTGCGAGCGAGCACGATGAATTATGAAATATGCCTATCGGTTTAACTCAGAATTATCACTATCAGA
>CAZFEA010000109.1:0-10018 GCA_964518085.1 uncultured Dehalococcoidia bacterium | reverse complement strand
GGTGTGGCGGGGTGGCGGGGCAGGATCGGCTACATCTGGCCCTCGGCGGTCCCCGGAAAGGCCATCCGGCACTTCTACGAGGTGGCTCCCGAAGGAGTCGAGCCGCGCATCGTCACCCTGGGGATTACCCGTCTGACCGATGAAGAGGTGGAGCAGGCCCTTTCCCGGGTGGACGACGCCGCCCGGCGCATCGCCGAATATGCGGTCAAATTCGTTTCCCTGCTCGGAGCGCCCCTGGCCTCCTTCCGGGGTAACGGCTGGGACAGGGAGCTGATCAGGCGGGTGGAGAAGATCACCGGCTGTCCCGTGACCACCGACCTCACCGCCGCCGTAGAGGCTTTCAATGGCCTCTCGGTAAAGAAAATCGTCATCGCCTCGCCCTTCAAATCCGAGCTCGATGCCCGCATCAAGAGGTTCTTCGAGGAGAACGGCATTGCCGTCCTCAACGTGAGGAGCCTCAACATACAACTGAACCGCGACATCCAGGAGTTGCCGGAAAACGCGGCCTATAACACCGCCCGGGAAGCATATTTTGCCGCGCCGCATGCGCAGGGGATATACGATCCCTGCGGCGGGTGGGGCAGCCCGGCGGTGGTGGAATACCTGGAACGTGACTTCGGGGTCCCGGTGGTAGCCAATCACCAGGCCTGTCTCTGGCTGGCCCTGAAGGCGCTCAACATAAGAGAGCGCGTCCGTGGTTATGGCCGTCTATTTGAGCTATAAGAACGCACCGTTATTTTCGGAGCAGGAGGAATCATGAAGGAATCATGGGTAAAAGGCATCGTGATGCAGGGAATGTTGCTCTCCCTTATTGTCATTGCGGGCTGCGCGACCAGGTCGCCTGCCACCGATGCACCCGCTCCCGGTATCCCGGCTTCTCCCTCTGCGAAACAGGACCAGGTGGGGGAATGGGATAGCCTGATCAGGGAAGCGAAACGGGAAGGTACCCTGACCGTTTTCGGCGCCGAAGGCGGGGAAATGCGCTCCGCCCTGTCCCAGAGCTTCCAGGGCAAGTTCGACGTGTCGCTTGACTACATGGCCGCGCCCGGGCCTTCGCTGGTGCCCAAGATCGTGGCCCAGCGCAACGCCGGCTTGTTTCTGGTGGATATTCTGCTCGGGGCCGGCGCGCCGGGCACCGCGGTGTTGAAACCGGCGGGCGCCCTGGCGCCGATGGAGGCCGACCTTGTCCTGCCTGAAGTAAAAGACCCGGGGAACTGGTATGGCGGGAAGATCCCGTGGATGGACGCCCGGGAACGGACCACCATTACCTTCTTGCTCACACCGGCCAACAATTTGGTCATAAATACGCAGATGGTCAAGCCGGGGGAGATCAAGTCCTATTTCGATCTACTGGACCCGAAGTGGAAGGGCAAGATCGTCATTTCCGATCCCATCAATCCCGGCACCTTCACCTCGCTGGTCGGCCTGATGTCCAACCACCTCCTGGGCGCGGACTACCTGCGCAAGCTGGCGCAGCAGGAGCCGGCGGTAGTTGTTGATGTGCGCCAGCACGTGGAATGGCTGGCCCGCGGCAAGTATGCCGTCGCCCTGGCCCCGCGGGGGGTGATGGTGGAAGAGTTCAAGCGGGCGGGCGCGCCCATCGAAAGCATCATGCCTGTCGAAGGCACCGAATTGCTCGCCGTAACCGGCGTGATCAGGCGGCTGGACAGGGCGCCGCACCCCAACGCTGCCCGGCTGTTCATCAACTGGCTGCTGAACAGGGAAGGGCAGACCATTTACAGCCGGATAAGCGGTCAGAACAGCGCCAGGGAAGATGTGCCCACCGACCATCTCGATCCCATTTTGCGCCGCCAGCCGGGGGTCAAGTATATCCTGTCGAATACCGAAGAGTGGTCGCTGGCCAGCCCGCAGCGGGAGAAACTGAGCGCGGAGATTTTCGGCCGTCTCCTGAGGTAGCAGTTCCGTTAGGAACTGTCCACCAATGACCTGAACAATGAACCACGAGATTACACGAGATTTTTCACAAGATCCTTTGTCGAGTTTCCAGACTCGATTGAGCCTTTGCACCCCTGTTTTAATCAAATCTGGGGTAATCCTGTGAAATCTTGTGGTTCCGTTTGGTGAACGTGTGGCGCGTTGATTGTTTAAGTTAATGGTCGGCAATTACCTGGCTATCACCCCCGCAAGAGCCTCCTGACCACCGGCAGCCGCAGCAGCAGCAGGATGGTAAACACCGCGGCGTAGACCAGCGGGGCGCGGGCGTCTACTTTGACCTGCCACAGGAAATGGACCACCGCCAGGGCTGCCGCCAGGTAGACCAGCCGGTGCAGGCGGGCCCATTTTTTCCCCCGCCTTTCCTCCCGGCCCCGGATCGAGGTTACCGCCAGGGGCGCCAGGCTCAGGTAGGCGGCGAACCCCGCGATGGCATAGCGCTTCTCGGCGATGTCCGGCCACACCAGGGCCGGATCGAAGCCGTAGTCCAGGCCGATAAAGTTCAGCAGGTGCAGGCTGGCATAGGCAAAAGCGTAGAGTCCAAGGGTGCGGCGCAGGGGCAGGAATGCTTTCGTTCGCAAGATAGTATCGGCCGGCGTGCAGGCCAGGGAAGCCGCCAGCATGAACATGGCGTAGCGGCCGGTGCGCAGTTGGATTTCCCGGATGGGGTTGGCCGTCAGATTGCCGTGGGCGGCGTCCCAGGCCAGGACCGCCAGCGGCGCCAGCGCCGCGGCGTGCAGCACTATCCTGGTCCAGCGACCACCGGCAATGTCCATCAGAAATTTCTGGTCAAGTCCATCCCGGCGTAAAGGTGGGCCACCTCGTCGGCGTAGCCGTTAAAGAGCAGGGTGCGGCGCCGGGCCAGCTCCCCGATTCGCCGTTCACTGGCCTGCGACCACCGGGGATGGGGCACGTCCGGGTTCACATTGGCGTAGAAGCCGTACTCGGACGGGTTTTCATCGGCCCAGGTGTTCCCCGGCATCCCGGTCACCAGGTCTATCCTGACGATGGACTTGATGTTCTTGAAGCCATACTTCCAGGGGACCACCAGGCGGATGGGAGCGCCGCACTGGGGAGGCAAAGGCTTGCCGTAGAGACCGGTGGCCAGAATGGTCAGGTTGTGCATCGCCTCATCCAGGCGGAGTCCTTCGACATACGGCCAGTTGAGGAAGCCGTGTTTCTGGCCGGGCATCCGGGCAGGGTCCAGCAGGGTCTCGAACCGGACAAATTTAGCTTCTGAGGTGGGCGCCACCTCTTTCAGCAAGCTGGCAAGAGGAAATCCCAGCCAGGGGATGACCATGGACCAGCCTTCGACGCAGCGCATGCAGTAGACGCGCTCCTCCGGAGGGAACCTCTTGACCAGGGTGTCGATGTCATATTCCCCCGGCCTGTTGACCAGTCCGCCTACCTTGACCGTCCAGGGCGACGTCTTGAAGTCCCGGGCCAGTTCGGCCACGTCCTCTTTGTCCAGGCTGAACTCATAGAAGTTGTTGTAGTTGGCGATGGAATCGTATGGAGTGGGCGTTTCCGAGGACGGCGATGGCGCCGGGGTGTCAGTGGCGCCCGGTTCCGGCGGAGGCGTCCCGGCGCCGCGCCGGCAGTCCGGACCGAGAGTGGCGCTGCTGACCGCCAGGGCGCCCAGCCCGGCCAGGAACTTCCGGCGAGAGAAGAAAACGTGCTCTGGTGTGATTTCGGATGGATCTATGGGTACCA
Source organism: uncultured Dehalococcoidia bacterium (assembly GCA_964518085.1). Classification (GTDB taxonomy): domain Bacteria; phylum Chloroflexota; class Dehalococcoidia; order JACQUA01; family JACQUA01; genus JACQUA01. Next base: position 6,352 of record CAZFEA010000109.1, on the reverse strand, counting down.
ATTTCTGCTTCCTTAAAGGGATTCCTTCGAAAATACCGGTACCACAGGCGGCCCTGCCTGTGAAACTTGTTTCTAACACTTCATGGTGCTCGCTCGCGAGCATGGACGATTCATAACCCATTGTAATCGGGCGCGCGGCTGCTGGCAAATGTACCGGCTGACTGGTACCACAGGCGGCCCTGCCTGTGAGCCATGTAATAATCGGTACCGCAGGCGGCCCTGCCTGTGAGCCATGTAATAACCGGTATCACAGGCGGCCCTGCCTGTGAGCCATCAGAGCCAAAACCATGAATATAGCACCCGTGCTGTCATGCTATAATACCAATAAACTTGAGTGTAGCTGATTTCAAGGCGAAACAATGACCTATTTGGCAGATCCCCCGGCCAGGGCAAAAGAGATCGGCCTCGATATTCTGGGCGTGCTATATCGCATCTCGGGGGAGGTTTTGCCTTATTTCGATGATGTCACCGTGAAAGCGTCAGGCGTGGTGGCCCGTGTTTTGGCCAGAAGAATTGCCGCCGGGCTGGCCGTCGAGGATGTCGACGTTGACGTTTTGACTGACTACGATGCTGGGCAGTGGTCTGAAGTGGTTTTCACCGTCAAAGTGAACCTCGATTCCGCATCAGCCAATCAGGAATGGGACGATACCCTGGCTGAGATATCCCACCTGGCAGACAGGCAGCACAACAAGGAAGTGGCATCGGCGCTGCGGAACAGAATCAGTATCCATTTTAGATGGTTCCCCAACATGGTATAATCCTCTATCTCACCTAGCAGGAGTGACCATGGCAGCGTATGCCTTAGTAGGGAAACCCACTCAACTAATCGATGCCGCCGCCAAGGCGACCGGTTCGGTCAAATTCGGTAACGACATCGAGATAGCGGGAATGCTCTTCGGCAAGGCCCTCAGAAGCCCTCTGGCCCACGCAAGGATCAGGGGCATCGACGTTTCCCGCGCGGCCAGAGCGCCGGGCGTCAAGGCTGTTATTGTTGCCAGAGATATTCCCGATGTCAAGACCGGCGCCTGGGTCAAAGAAAGGACGGTGCTGGCGGTAGACATCGTCCGCCATATGGGAGAACCGGTGGCAGCGGTGGCCGCTGTGGATGAGGCCTCGGCCGAGGAAGCCCTGGCCCTGATAGCTGTTGACTATGAACCTTTGCCGGTGGTATCGGACCCCGAAACCGCCATGCAGTCCGATGCACCGCTGGTCCATGAGAGCCTGCCTCAGTATTTCGCCCCCACGCCACGCAAGAGCTATGGTAATGTCCTTCACCAGTCTGAGTGCTTGAAAGGCGATGTTGAAGCCGGCTTCAAAGAGGCCGATGTCATTGTCGAAGGCAAATACTCCACTCAATTCCAGCATCCTGCCTACATGCAACCCAATGACGCTGTAGCCCAGGCGGACCCCCAGGGGAAAATTACCATCTGGTGCAGCACCAAGGCCCCTTTCGGGTTAAGAAGCAAGGTGGCTGAGGCCCTGCAAATGCCTTTGAGCAAGGTCAGGATAATCACCCCCCATGTCGGCGGTGACTTCGGGGGCAAGAGCGGCATAGCCATGGCGCCGATAGCGGCCCTGCTTTCCCGGAAAACGGGTAAGCCGGTCAAAATGGTCATGGACTGGTCCGAGGAATTCTCCGGCGCCCATGTCCGCTCCCGGGTGATCTTCAATATCAAGACCGGGGCCAGGAAAGACGGCGCGATCACCGCCCTGCAGGCCAGCATCGTCGCCGATGTCGGCGCTTACTGCGAAACGATCATTCCTTTTGTCGATGTTGTGGGCACGTCGTATGGCCCCTATCACATTCCCAACGTGCGCACCACGACCTATAACGTACACACTAACAATGTTCCTACCGGATTCGTCCGGGCGCCGCGCCAGCCGCAAATGATGTTCGCCATCGAGTCCCACGTGGACATGTTGGCCAGCCGGCTCGGCATGGACCCCGTGGAACTGCGGCTGAAGAACTGCTTCCGGGAAGGCGAGGCGCTGCATGACGGCCGGAGACTCACCAACGTGGGTTTGGGGAAAAGCCTGGAGAAAATAGAGGAACAGGTACAGGCCGGGACCGCTTCAGGGCGCGGATGGGGAGTGGCCTGCGCCCAGTGGTCCCTGGTGCCAAACCGGCAATTGGCCAACCGGGAATCCGCCGCCAAGGTAGTGCTGAATGAAGACGGCACGGTCATCCTGGTGACCGGGGTTGCCGATTCTGGTGGAGGCCAGTTGACTGTCCTATCCCAGATCGTGGGGGAGGTCCTGGATGTTCCCTTGAGCCGCATCTCGGTAGTTTCCGCGGACACCGATAGCTGTCCGTACGAGCAGGGCACGGTGGGTAGCCGCACCACCTACCAGGTAGGCAACACCGTGAAACAGGCTGCCGAAGATGCCCGGTCACGGATAATGCGGGCTGCGGCCCGCAAGCTGCTGAAGGACGAGCAGGAACTGGCGATAAAGGACGGAAGGGTTTACTCGGTGAATTCGCCCAGGGATGCGTTGACCTTTGCCCAGATCGGCAAGGAAGCCATGTCGGGTCCCAGCGGGCAGATCATCGGCTTCAGCGAGCGCCGCCGCGAGGAACTGTTCGCCTCGGTGCGGAACTGCCCCGAGGTCGTTGATTCTCCATGCTTCGGCGCCCATGCCGCGCAGGTGGAAGTGGATAGGGATACGGGCAAAGTAAGGGTGCTGAAGTATGTAGCGGCCCATGACGTCGGGTTTGCCATCAACCCCATGGCCGTCCAGGCGCAAATACAGGGGGCGGTTGTTTTCGGACTGGGCTATGCCCTCTCTGAGGACGTGAAACCGGGCAACGGCCAGGACCAGGCCAGCAGCCTGACTGACTATAAGCTTCCCGTCGCTGCCGACATGCCCGAACTGCAGGTAGTCATGACCAACCAGCCGTCTTGCTACGGCCCTTACGGCGCCAAGGGTATCGGCGAACCGCCGGTCACCCCGGTTGCCGCCGCCGTAGCCAATGCTGTCTTTGCCGCCACCGGTGCCCGTGTCACCAGCCTGCCCATTACCCCGGAAAAGGTACTGGCGGCGTTGCGGGGAAGTGAGAAGTGAACGGCGTAGGGTGGGTTAAGCGCAAAAGGGGTGACGGGATGCCGGGGGTTGCGCGAACCCACCTGAATGGGAGATGAAAGGCTGGAAAGCCGTAGGGGCGAACCAGAGAGACACACCACCGAAAATGACCATCAAGACCCGCCACAACCGTAGACTGTACATCGAGGTCCTCCGCCGCATGACCCCGGAGCAGAGGCTTCTCAAGGCCTTCGAACTCACCGAGTTCAGCCGGGCGTTGTTCCGTGAAGGGTTGAAGAAGCGTTTTCCAGACCTTTCCGATGAAGAAATCCACAAAATATACCTGAAGCGCCTGGACAAGTGTCACAACCAGAACTACTGAAAAAGGTGGTCCGGGTCCTGGACGCCGCCGGCATTGACTACATGGTGACCGGGTCCGTCGCCTCCAGCTTGTACGGTGAGCCCCGTTCCACTCATGATGTGGACCTGGTCGTGTCCCTGGACAAAAAGGGCGCTGATGAGCTGGTGAGGTCCTTTCCGCCTCCCGATTTCTACTTGGACAGAGGCAGCATCGCAGATGCGATGGACACAAAGGGCACATTCAACCTGCTCGATGTCCACTCGGGCGACAAGGTTGATTTCTGGCTGCTTACGGACGAGCCTTTTGACCGGTCGCGCTTTTCGCGGAAACGTGTGGAAGCGGTCGCGGGGGTGCGCATCAAAGTCTCTACCCCGGAGGATACCATCCTGGCCAAGCTATGGTGGTCCAGGCTTTCCGGTGGTAGCGAGAAGCAATTTCTCGATGCCCTGCATGTTTACGAAGTCCAATCAGACAGGTTGGACCACGAGTACCTCACCGTATGGGCGAAGAAGCTGGGAGTGGGGTTGCTGCTCACCAGACTTAAGAAGGAGGCTGATCTGGAGGTGGGAGGTGAGAAGTGAGAAGTGAGAGGCCGCAAGCCGTAGAGGCGAACCAGAGAGACACGCCGGAGGCGGGTCTCGGCGGCTCGCCCGCCGGTGGCCTGGCGCTGATTTCCTCTCCCCTTGCGGGAAGCCGATCTCAAAATGTTGAACAACCATCAGATCATCGGTAAAGCAAGAGCGAGCCAGGCCCGGAAAAGAGCGATTGAGCCATATCTGGATCCCCTCTCCCTCGATGGGAGAGGGTCAGGGTGAGGGTGATCCCCTCACCCGTTCGCTTCCGGGGCACGCTCTTAATCCTCTCCCGGAGGGGCAAAGGAGACGGCGTGTCACCATTCTCGCGGCTACGGCGGGCACCCTGGGCACGCGGTCCGCGTCTGGCGGATGCCGCTACCGGCTACCGTTACCTTGGCCCCTCACCCGCACGGGCACCGTGCTGCTACGCCCCGGCCTCCGGCACGGGCACCGTGCTGCTACGCCCCGAGCGCTCTCCGCGCCTCCCCTGCCGACAGGATGCTCTCGAGGGCCATGGCCGCCAGGTCGGCATAGGCTTCCAGAAGCCGTTCCTGCTCGAATGTCAGCTCGCCGCTGTCAACAGTAGATAAGGCTATTACTCCCACCGGTCCCCTGGCGGTAACCAGTGGATGGTACCTGGCTCTGGCATATGGAAGCGTGTCCGTCCCCGGTCCGGCCGTCCTCTGGTGATGGAAGGACCAAATAGCCGCGGCAAGCTCGTTCTCGCCAACCGCAACGTGTGGGACTTCCGCATGCGGCTTCAAAGTCTCTCTGTTTTCGGGATCAGGCAAGAAGATTATCGCCTCCCGGTCGAAAGTTTCTTTTGCCCTCTTCGCAATGGCCCGGATATAAGACTGGAGGTCGTTGGCCATAGACAGGTCTCGACCCAGGGCCAAAAGGGCAGCCGTTTGGCGTTCATGGCGAACGGCGACTTCAGTCTGCTGGCGGATTCTTCTCATGAGGTAGCTGATGACCAGGCCAACCAGCAATAGCACGGAAAAGGTAAAGATATACCTGGCATCGTGCTGGGTAAAGTCGAAGAATGGAGGAAGGAACAGGAAATCAAACACGAGAACACTGAGGATGGATACCATGATGGATGGGCCGAATCCCCAGAAAAAAGCGGTGGCCACGACGGATAGCAAATAGACCATTATCATATTTGCCTGGGGAAAGAAATCGGGCGCCAGCTTGCCGAGTAAAGTAGCCAGTGCTACCAGTCCAAGACCTTGCGCATACCCTCGCCTCTTTCCGGCCAGAGCCGCCGCTTTTGGCGGCGGTTTTATCCGCTCGGTATCACTGGTGACCACGTGCACGTCGATGTCTTGGCTGCGGCGCATGATTTGATCAACGACTGACCCGGCAAACGGCGGCCAGCGTTTTCTGCGGGGCTTGGCGACAACTATCTCGGTGATACGGTTTGCTCTGGCATGTTCCATGACCGCTGTTGCCACAAAGTCTCCCTGGATGGTCACGGTCCTCGCTCCCAGGCGCTGGGCCAACCGCAGAGACTCGGTTATCCGGTCTTGCTCTTCGGGCGACATCCGGGCGCTGTCGGGCGTCTCGACATAAACCGCGGACCACTGGGCGCCCAATTCGTAGGCCAATCTGCGGGCACTGCGTACCAGGCGGGAGCCTGAAGAACCCGGGCCTATCAACAACAGCAGTCGTTCACGAGATGGCCACGGCCCGTATATGGCATGGGTCCTCATGTAAGCCAGGGTCTGTTCGTCGACATGCTTGGCGGCGGTGCGCATGGCCAGCTCGCGCAGCGCCGTCAGATTGCCTTTGCGGAAGAATTCGTCGACGGCGGCCGCGATTTGCTCGGGGACATAGACCTTCCCTTCCTTGAGTCGCTGGATCAACTCATCAGGGGGAAGGTCGACCAGCTCAACCTCGGTTGCGCTGTCGATAACACTGTCGGGTACTGTTTCACGCACCCAGACGCCGGTAATCTGCGCCACCACGTTCCGGCCGCTCTCGACGTGCTGGATATTGAGCGTTGTGTAAACATCAATTCCGGCCTCCAGTATCTCCTGTACGTCCTGATAGCGCTTGGGATGACGCGATCCGGGAGCATTCTCGTGAGCAAGCTCGTCAACCAGGGCTAGCTGCGGGTGACGCGCCAGCACGGCATCAAGGTCCATCTCCGGTAGTTTGAGACCGCGGTATTCCACTTGCCGGCGGGGTACGACCTCGAGACCCTGCAGGAGGGCGTCCGTCTCGCCACGGCCATGGGTCTCCGCATAGGCGACAACAACGTCGGTGTCTTTCTTCCGCAGGCGAGCCGCTTCGAGCATGGTATAGGTCTTGCCAACGCCGGGAGCATAGCCGAGAAAGATCTTCAGCTTACCGCGCTTCTTTTGCTCTTCCTCAGCCCTGGCGATGGCCAGCA
>CAZFEA010000108.1:5583-10186 GCA_964518085.1 uncultured Dehalococcoidia bacterium | reverse complement strand
CCCGGCACGCGCAGCGTGCGGCTACAGGTCCGGGCCCGGGCACGCGCAGCGTGCGGCTACAGGTCCGGGCCCGGGCACGCGCAGCGTGCGGCCACGGCCCGGCCCCCGGCACGGCACGCCGTGCCGCTACAGGCTGGTTCGTCCCTTCCGGTTGACATCCCCTCGGCTTTGGCGCTATGATTCGGCGTTGCTTAAGTGAATGGGGTTCATTCGCAGGTAAATCTTGAAATGTCACGCAAGACCGCTCCCGGGCGACGGGAAGAAATACTGGCCGCGGCCCGGGCCGTTTTCCAGGAAAACGGCTACGATGGGGCGCACATGTCCGATATTGCCCGGCTGGCCGGCGTGGCCGATGGCACCATCTATCTGTATTTCCATTCCAAATTGGACCTGGTCCATGCCCTGTGCGAGAACTACCTTAAGCGAGTGGTCGATACCCTCGCCCCCATACTGGCCAAAGCTGACAGCGCCGCGGCCATTGCTGAAAGCGTGCATGCCACGCTGGTCCTGGCCGAGGAAGACCGGGACATTTCCCGGCTGCTGGACCTGCGGGCATCCCTGGGCAAACGGAGCCACAGACTGCAATGGGACCGGGAGCTGGCGCAGATGCTGGCGCGGAAGATTGATGAAGGGCAGGAGCAGGGCCAGATGTGGCCCTGTGACGCCGAGATAGCCGCCGAGCTGGTGATGGGCCTGCTGGAATGGATTACCAAGTTCTGCCTCGTCTGGACCAACCGCGACATGGCGCGTTACGAGGATACGGCTATCGCCATGCTTCAGCACGCCTTGTTGAAGGAAAACTACAAAATCCAAGCTAGGCAAAATGATAAATCAACACAACAAGTGTAAAGATTGAAACGGAACCACGAATCAACACGAATACCCGCGAATAAACACCGCCCGCGTGGTCTCCTCTCCCCCTGCGGGAGAGGATCAGGGTGAGGGGGTCACGCCTAACATGAATTTCAAAAGCAAACATGAGGGTCCCTGGGAAGAGGTCGCTTACTCGCCGGGGATGAAGACCGGCGACTGGCGGTTCCAGCGACCGGTCACCAGGGTACGCAAATGCCGCCAGTGCGGCCTCTGCTACCTGCAATGCCCCAGCGGCTGCGTGTCCGACCGCGGGAGCTACTATTCCGCCGGCCTGGACTACTGCAAGGGCTGCGGCATCTGCGCCCGGGTGTGCCCGGTCAGCGCCATCGCCATGGTGCGGGAGGCGGCATGACCACGGTCGCCCGTCTGCCCGGGTCCGGACAGACCAGGGTCCTCAGCGGAAATGACGCCGCGGCCTACGGCGTCTTGCTGTGCCATCCGGACATCATCTGCGCTTATCCCATCACCCCACAAACGCCGCTGATGGAGAAGCTGTCCCGCTTCTGCGCCGACGGCGTTCTGGACTCGGACAAGATCGAGGTGGAAGGGGAACATTCGGCCCTGAGCATCCTCATCGGCGCCGCCTCGGCGGGGGCGCGCACCTTCACCGCCACTTCCTCCCAGGGGCTTGCCTATATGTACGAGGCCTATCTCAGGGCTTCCGGTCTCAGATTGCCCATGGTGATGGTGGTAGCTACCCGGGAGATGGACGCCCCGGCAGTGGTTGCCTCCGGCGAGCAGGACGTGATGATGGTGCGAAACGCCGGCTGGGTCCACCTCCATGCCGAGACCTGCCAGGAGATCCTGGACTCGGTGATAGTGGCCTACCGGCTGGCCGAGGACCCGGAGGTCCAGCTTCCCGTCAGTGTTATCTATGACGGCTTCTACCTTTCCCACCTCAAGGAGAAGGTCGACATACCGGGCGCCGCCGTGGTGGCCGCATTCCTGCCTGCGCTCCAGCGCGGCAGTCTCACCCTCGACCCGCACCATCCCATGTCGTTCCCCTGCCGGGTGCCTACCGGGGCTTTCTTTACCGAATTCCGCTACAAGCACTGCGCCGCGTTGCAAAAAGTGCCCGCCCGTTTCGATGAGCTCGGCGCCGATCTCGGCCGGCGCCTCGGCCGGACCGGCTTGAGCTCCATCGAAGAATATCGCACCGCAGATGCCGAAGAACTGCTGGTGGCCCTGGGGAGCTGCGCCGGCACTGTCAAAGAGGTTGTCGACGCGCGGCGGCAGGAGGGCATACCCGTCGGGCTGGTCAAACTCAGGTTATTCCGCCCCTTGCCCCGGGAGGCGTTGATGAAAGCCTTTTCCGGGAAAAAGGCCATCGGGGTCATCGACCGGAACGTATGCTTCGAAGGCAATTGCGGCGCGCTGTTTGCCGACTTAAAGGGGGTGCTCGGGGATATGGCCGTTAGAATTCCCATGGCCTGCTTTATCGACGGGCTGGCCGGTTCCGACATCACCCTGGAGCACATCAGCAAAGCTGTGGACATCACCCACCGGGCCGCCCAAGGCGAGCCTTTCCAGGAAACGACATGGCTGGCAATCGAATAGGAAGATTTGTTAGTAACCGCAGAGACGCAGACAACGCAGAGGAAAAGCTGTCAGCAGTCAGCAATCAGCCCGTAGTGGCACGCTGCGCGTGCACCGGCGGCGGGGCTGCTACCCCTTACCTGTTGCCTGTTAGCTCAAAGCTCTCTGCGCCCTTTGCGTCTCTGCGGTAAGATATCGCCAATAGGGTAAGGATATGAAACAACACGTCATTATCGGCTGCGGCACTGCGGCGCTGGCGGCCGCGGAGAAGATCCGGGCCATCAACCGCGAAGATGCCATAGAAATCTTCACCCGGGAGAACGGCAGCCCCTATTCTCCTACGGCATTGCCTTATTTGCTGGCGGGAAGGATCGGGGAGAGGGAGCTGGCCCTGAGGGAAGATACTTTTTTCCAGGAAAACGGCTGCACTCTGAAAGGCGGGAAAACAGCCGTTCGCATCGACCCTTCGGAAAAGAAGGTCGTCTTCAGCGACGGCGCCGCCGCCGGCTACGACACCCTGCTCCTCGCCACCGGCTCGGAACCCGTCCGTCCCGATTTGCCCGGGCTGGACCAGGTGGGGTTTCGGGGCTTTCACAGCCTCGAGGACTGCCGCGGCCTGATACAATCGCTGGATTCCGGGGCCGAGGCGACCATCTACGGCGGGGGACTGGGGGCCACTGAAGTCGCCGCCGCTCTTCTGGAACGGGGATGCCGGGCCAGACTGATCGTCCGCAGCCGGATACTGCGAATGTATTTCGACGAGGATTGCGGGGCAGCGATCTCGGGGGTGCTCCAGGAGAACGGCGCCGAGATACTCGAAGGCGCCGGAGTGGCCGGAGTCGCCAGGACGGCCACAGGGGTTTCGGTGGGCCTGGCCGGGGGAAAGGTTTTCGAAACCGGGGTCTTCCTCTGCTGCACCGGCGTGCGGCCGCGCACGGCTTTGCTCGAAGGCTCCGGCATCCAGGCCAACGGCGGAGTGGCCGTTGACGACCGCATGGCCACCACGGTGCCGGACGTCTACGCCGCCGGGGATATCGCCGTAGCCGCCGATTTCTTCACCGGCAAACCGGTGGGGTACCCGATACTGCCGCTGGCGGCCGACCAGGGGGAGGTAGCCGGTTCCAATATGGCCGGCGAAGCCATGAACTACCGGGGGAGCATCTCAACCAATATCTTCCGTTTCTTCGGCAACACCACCTTTTCCGCCGGTCTCATCGGCGGCGAAGGGCTCGAACGGCGCTTCGAATATGACGGGAAGAGGAAATACAAGAGGTTCCTGTTCCGCGATAACCGCCTCGTCGGACTGACTACATTGAATGTCCCCCTCGACCCGGGGGTGATGCTGTATTTGATAAGGGAGAGGCTGGACCTGAAATCCGTCAAAGACGAATTGTTCGGCGACCCGTTGAATACCGGCCGCTGGTTGATGCTGGATAATGAAAGGTCGGTCGGCGTTTCAGCATGAGCCATTTTTACCCTACCCTGGCCATCGAGCCGGGCCAATGCCCACCGGGCTGCTCCGACTGCGCCACCGCTTGCCTTGCCCGCCCGGGCGGGGCCGGACCGGCCATAAAGCCCTTTGTCACCTCAAAGGGCTTTTCCGCGGCGCTGGCCTGTGGGCAGTGCGGCCAGCCGCTTTGCCGGAGCGCCTGTCCCACCGGCGCGATATCCAGAAGCAGCGGGGACGGCATTGTCCGGGTCAACCCGGACAAGTGCGTCGCCTGCGGCCTGTGTACTGTCGCCTGCCCGTATGCCGGCATCTACCTGGACGGCAGCGCGCCGGCGGCTAACAAATGCGACCTGTGCGACGGAGACCCCCGGTGCCAGCCGGCCTGCAAGCACGGCGTCCTGTCATTCCACCAGCCGGACCGCACCGCGGGCTATTTCCGGGGCGAAGACCGCATGGGCTATGGCACCTTCATGTGCCCGGGTTGCCCTTCGGAACTGGGGCTTCGCTTTGCCATGAGAATCCTCGGCGGCAACACCATCCTGTTCGGCGCCCCGGGTTGCGGCACCAGCGCGGTAAGGGAAAATCCCGTGCCTCACCATATCTGCCTGATGACCAACGCCGCCTCCACCATGGAAGGGGTCAAACGCTATTACCAGCACCTTGGCCGGGAGGTGAACGTGGTCGGTTATGTGGGCGACGGGGCCACCGCCGACATCGGCCTCCAGACACTCTCCGGGGCGGCGG
>CAZFEA010000108.1:0-5573 GCA_964518085.1 uncultured Dehalococcoidia bacterium | reverse complement strand
TATCTATATCTGCTACGATAACGAAGCTTACATGAATACCGGCATCCAGCGCAGCAGCACCACCCCGCCGATGGCATGGACCTTCACCACGCCGGTGGGCGCTGGGGAAAGAGGCAAGGCGCAGGCCAGCAAGTATGTCCCCCTGATCATGGCCATGCACGATATTCCCTATGTGGCCACGGCCACCCTGTCCCACCTGGAGGACTATGCCCGGAAGCTCAGCCGCGCCATGGAGATCAAACGCGGCCTGGTGTACATTCATTTACTGACCCCATGCCCGGTAGGCTGGCGGGCGCCCGCCGAGAGCGGTATCGAACTATGCAAGATGGCGGTGGAGACCAACTATTTCCCGCTATGGGAAGCGGAGAACGGGAAGTTTGCCATTACTCACCGGGTGGCCAGGCCGAGGCCGGTAAAAGAATTCACCCGGCTGATGGGCCGCTTCGGCCATCTCACCGACGCCGAACTGGAGGAATTCCAGGAAATGGTGAACCGGCGGTTCACGTTCATCGAAAACCTGGCCGGTATCACAGGCGTCCCCGCCTGTGAACCATTGTCTTGATACCAAAGCATGAATGAAAACGTTGTCGCACAGGCGAGGACGCCTGTGGTACCGGACAGCAGTATTTGCCGACGTAAGGAGGTCTCATGGAAAAAGTAACTAAAACCATTTGCCGGTGGTGTCACAGCCAGTGCCGGGTGCAGGTACACTCGGAGAACGGCAAGCTGGTCAAGATCGAGGAAGACCCCACCGACCCCAGGGTGAACCAGATTTTCCCGGCAACCCGGGGATGCCAGCGGCTGGCCGGGGCTAAAGAGTACCTCTATCACCCCAACCGCCTCAGGTATCCCCTGCGCCGCGCCGGGGAAAAGGGCGAGAATAAGTGGGAAAGGATAACCTGGAAACAGGCCATGGACGAAATTTCGGAAAAGCTGGCAAAGGTCAGGGACCGCTACGGCCCGGAAAGCCTGATGATCACCAGCGGCACCGGAAGAACCACCCAGTGGGTGTGGCAGAGGTTCGCCAACCTGTATGGGACTCCCAACCTGGCAGGCCAGGGGCAAATATGATACGGCCCCATGTTAGCGCCAGGTGGCGCTATGTTTGGATGGCCGCTGCGGCACCGGACGGGCTTTGTCATCGAGGCCGGCGCCGGAGGTAAACCCACTACCAAATGTGCCCTGATCATCGGCATGAACCCGCAGCAGGCGGTATTGCGGCTGTGGAAATCAATGATGGATGCCAAAAAGCTTGGGGCGAAGATAATCGTCGTCGACCCCCGCCATACCAAGGCCGCCGAACTGGCCGACATCTGGCTGCAGATCCGGCCGGGTACCGATACCGCTTTGCTCCTTTCGATGATCAATATCGTCATCGCCGAAAAGCTGTTCGACCAGGAATTCGTCGATAAGTGGTGCTACGGCTTCGACAAGGTCCGTGAACGGGTCAAGGACTGGACAGCGGAAAAGGCAGCGGCAATAACCGGAATTCCCGCCGAACAGATCATACTGGCCGCCCGGACCTATGCCACCGAGAAGCCCGGCGTCAGCCTCCATGGCATGGGAATGGAACACATCGAGAATAACCAGGAAGCCATCCAGGCCAGGCTGATCCTCAGCGCCATCGTGGGAAACATCGACGTCAAGGGGGGGGATGCCCTGGTTGGGCCCGGACCCTGCATCGGCGAGCCCGAAATGCAGTTGGGCGAGGCCCTTTCGCCCGAGCAGAGGAAGAAGCAACTGGGGACCGATAAATTCAGATTCCTGTCGTGGCCGGGCCGGGAACTAATCTGGGAACAGAACTTCAAGCACTGGGGCCGGCCGAGCATCGTCATCGCCTATGCCAACTACCCGTCGGTTATCAGGTCGATACTGACCGGAAAACCATACCCGGTGAGGGCCGGCATGACCATCGCCAGCAACCCTTTGATAACCATGTCCAACACCAAGCTGGTCTACCAGGCGTTGAAGAGCCTGGACCTGTACGTGGTCAAGGATTTCTGGATGACCCCCTGCGCGCTGCTGGCCGATTACGTTTTGCCCACCGCCTGCTGGCTGGAAAGACCGGACCTTCTTACCGGCATGGAAACCGACCGCAGGGTGGTGGCGGGTGAAGCCGCCCTGCCCGGCAACGTCGCCGGAGAGCACGAATACTGGACCGACTACGACTATTTCAAGGAGCTGGGCCGCAGGGTGGGCCAGGGGGAACACTGGAAGTGGGAGACGCTGGAGCAGGTACTCGACCATCAGCTCAGTCCCCTGAATACCACCCTCAGGGAGTTCATGGACAAGGCTAACGGGCTCTACTGGCCGGCCGACGAACAGAAGGGATATGAGAAAAAAGGGTTCGGTACGCCCACGGGGAAGGTCGAGCTTTATTCGACTATCCTGGAGAAACTGGACTACGACCCGCTGCCCCGTTACGAGGAGCCCAAAGAAGGGCCGGTGTCCCGGCCCGACCTGCTCCAGGAATATCCCTACCAGCTCATCACCGGCGGCCGGTTCCTGCCCTACTTCCATTCCGAGCATCGCCAGATCGAATCGATCCGCTCAAAGCGACCCGACCCGCTGGTCCAGATTCACCCGGAGACAGCCGGAAAGCTCGGCATCGCCGACGGCGACTGGGTGTGGATCGAGACTATCCGGGGCCGCGTCCGGCAAAAGTGCAGCTATTTCGATGGCATGAAGCCCGAGGTCATCCATGCCGAGCACGGCTGGTGGTTCCCCGAGTTGCCCGGCGAAGAACCCTGGTCCCACGGCGTTTTCGAGTCAAACATCAACGTGGTCATGGGAGACGAACTGGAACGCTGCAACCCGAGAAGCGGCGGCTGGCCGCTGAAGACCGCCCTGTGCAAGGTGTACAAATGCAAGACGTTCTAGAAGTTAACAAATAGGAGTCAGGAGATAGAAGACAGAAGACAGAAGGAGGTCAAGATGTCCAGAATAATCGGCCTGATGATTCTCGTAGTTCTCTCAGTCGCCCTTGCCTGCGCGCCGGAACAGGCGCCGCCGGCCGCCGGCACTGCCAGGCCGCCAGGCGCCGGACCGGCGGGGGCGGCCCGCCCTGCCTGGGAGCAGGAGTGGGAAAAGGTGCTGGCCGAAGGCAAGAAAGAAGGAACGGTGCTCATTTACAGCATAATGGAGCCAGGGGTGCGGGAAGTGCTTCGAAATAAATTCAAGGACAAACACGGTATTGATTTGCAATTTGTAACCGGCCGCGGCACCGAGCTGCTGGCCCGGGCCAGGTCCGAAAGAGCCGCCGGGGTTTATACCGCAGATGTCCTGATGGGTGGGCCTACCACCGCGCTGACCTTTAAAGAAGCCGGCGCGCTGGACCCCATAGAACCGACCATGATACTTCCCGAGGTGAAGGACCTGAAAGCCTGGATTGATGGCAGGTTCCATTTTTTTGACAAAGATGGCTACGGCATGGCTTATTGGGCTGTCGGAGGTTCCACATGGATCATTAACACCGAAATGGTGAAGCCCGAGGAGGTGGCGTCGTACAACGACCTCCTCAACGCCAAGTGGAAAGGGAAAATGACCCTGGTGGACCCCACCATGACCGGATCGGGCAACCAGTTGGTGGGCATAAACATGTGGGAGCTTATGGGGGAGCAGTATGTGCGTAACCTGGCCAGACAGGAACCGGTGATAACCAGGGACTTGCGCCTCCACGCCGAATCTGTCGCCCGGGGCAAGTATCCGATCGGTCTGGCGGCGGACCCGGAGGTGCGGCTGAGTTTTCAGCGAGCCGGGGCGCCTATCAAACAGGTCCTGCCCAGGGAGGGCAGTTCGAAGATAGCCGGCGCCGGCGGTCTGGGTGTATTTAACAAACCGGCCCATCCCAACGCCGCCAGGGTATTCATCAACTGGCTTTTATCCCGTGAAGGGCAGACCATAATAGGCAAGGAGGCCGGGGCGCCAAGCCGGAGGCTGGACGTGCCGACGGACCACGTGGACCCGGACAGGATATTGCAGCCCGGGGTGAAATACGTGGAAGCCGATAGCGAGGAGACCATACGCCTCAGAGTGGAGAGACAGGCAGCATCCCGGGAGATTTTCGGAATTCGATAGAATTGGCCGTCATTGCGAGGTCTCCCTTCGCAAGCGAAGGGAGACGAAGTAATCCCGCCGTTTCGGTACGACAGGCTTTCCAGCCTGTCGTAGGGCACGCGCAATGACAGATAGGGAAGGAGCTTAAGTGTCATACCAAGACCTGAGGGAATGGATCACGCAGGTTGAAGCCGCCGGCGAACTGGTCCGGGTCAACGGCGCGCACTGGGACCTGGAAGCCAGCGCGGTATGTTCCATGACTGAAAAAGCGGTGCTTTTCGACCGTTTCCCGGGCTACCCGCCCGGATACCGGCTGCTGGGCCGCGGCCGCCGGGAGGGCATCAAGCGCTTCTTTATCACCGCCAACTGGTCGTCGGACGCCAGAGGGGTGGCCCTGACCAGGGAATGGAAGGACCGGCTTAACCAGTTCAAGCCGGTGCCGCCTCAAACGGTCGGCGGCGGCCCGATAAAAGAAAACATTATGACCGGCGGCGACATAGATGTCCTGAAATTCCCGGTCCCCCGCGCTTTCGATGGCGAGGCGGGCAGATACATCGGCACTCACCATACGGTCATAACCAGGGATCCGGAAACGGGCCGGGTCAATCTGGGCACTTACCGCATGCAGGTCCATGACGGAAGGACCCTGGGCATCCATGCCTCCGAAGGGAAGGATGGGCGCATAATCATGGAAAAGTATCACCAGATGGGCAAGCCCTGCCCGTTGGTGGCCGTGGTGGGACTTGATCCCGGGATTTTTTCCGCTTCCCAGTATCACCTCTCCCATCTCGAGGGACTGACCGAACTTGACTTCGCGGGCTGGATGAGAGGCCATCCCGTCGAAGTCTTCCCGGGCCAGTACACCGGGCTGCCGGTCCCGGCCAGTGCCGAGATCGCCATTGAAGGGGAAGTGCCTCCGGGCAAAAAGAGGATCGAAGGCCCCTTTGTGGAATGGTGCGGCTACAGCCAGCCCAAAGAGTTTCCCTTTGTCGAAGTGAAGACCATCTATCACCGGAACGATCCTATTCTCACTGCTTTCATCGGACGCGAGGTCAAGCCTCCAGGCCAGGCCGGCGCCTTCCCCGACTTTCAGAAGTCAGCCATCATCTGGCAACAACTGGAAAAAGCCGGTATCCGGGCGATACAGGGCGTTGCCGTACACGGCTACCGGCTGATCGTGGTGGCCATCAAGAACCTGTATGCCGGCCATTCCCGGCAGGCCGGCCTGGTGGCCGCCCAGTGCCACGCCGGGGCCTACGGGACTTCATATGTCATTGTTGTCGATGCCGACATCGACCCCACCAATCTGAACGACGTCATCTGGGCGGTGGCCGGCCGCACCGATCCCCGCCGGGCCATCCAGATACTGGGCTACACCTGGGCCAGCCACCTGACCATGCTTGACCCTTCCCAGGTGCAGAAAGCCGACTATGCCATGTCTCCCGAGCGGGCAACCTACCAGACCCAGGCCATCATCGATGCCTGCAAACCCCTGGAGTGGTCCCCCTCCTGGCACC
>CAZFEA010000107.1:0-10188 GCA_964518085.1 uncultured Dehalococcoidia bacterium | reverse complement strand
GGGCGCTGGCGGTGAATCCGAAACTGATCGTGGCCGACGAGCCGGTGAGCGCCCTGGACGTTTCGATACAGGCCCAGATACTGAATCTGCTGATGGACCTGAAGGACCGCCTGGGCGTGGCCTATCTTTTCATCGCCCATGACCTGGGGGTCATCAAGCATATCTCGGACAGGATCGCCGTGATGTACCTGGGAAAGATCGTCGAGCTGGCTTCAAGGCAGGAGCTTTTTGACCATCCTTTGCATCCGTACACCCAGGCGCTGCTGTCTGCCGTCTACAGCCTCAGGGTGCACCATGCCCGGCCTACCATCCTTCTGTCAGGCGCCGTTCCCTCTCCGGCCAATCCGCCCCCTGGCTGCCGTTTCAATACCCGCTGTTTCAAGGTGATGCCTCGGTGCAGCAAAGACGAGCCGGAATTCAGGGAAGTTAGCCCCGGGCATTCCGTGGCCTGCCACCTGTACTAGAGGTGAGAGGCGAGAGGTGGGAAGTGAGACTGTTTGACTGTTCAGACTGTTCAGACTGTTCAGACTGTTTGACTGTTTACACTGTTCAGACTGTTTAGACTGTTCGGCACGCGGCGGCGTGCCGCTACGGCCGGGAGGCCGGCCAGACCTGGGTGGCTTCGGACTTCGCCTCCAGCATCTTCTTCAGCGTCTCAATTTCGCGGTTGAGCCTTTCCTGCTTTCGGACCATGGAAAGAACAAAGCCCAGCATGGCCAGGGTGATGAAAGTGTAGGCGGCGAACAGGTAGACAAAGTATTGCATCTAAGTTCCTTATCTAAGATTCAAGATCCAAGATTCAAGACAAACGTGGCTACGATTGCAGTTCTCTTTGCATTTGCTTTATCTCGTCTTCGCTTTTCTTCAAGGCTACCATGACGCGGAGCAAAAGCCACAGCAGAAGGCTGAAGGCCACTACGCTGATAATGAGCGTCAGCAACATCCGGGGGTCCAGTCCCGAGCCCTGACCTCCGGCAACTACCGGGCCGGGGTGGATTGTCCGCCACCAGCGTATCGAGAAGTAAACGATGGGCACGTCGGCGAATCCAATGATGCCCACCACCGCGGCGTACCGGGGCGCCTGCGACTCGGCCGAATATGACCGCACCATGATATACCCGGTATAGATAAGAAATAACACCAGGGCGGTGGTCAGGCGCGGTTCCCAGACCCACCAGGTGCCCCAGATGGGACGGGCCCAGATGGAGCCTGAGACCAGGACGATGGCGTTGAGCAGCACCCCGACGTGCGCGGCGGAATAGGCCAGGTGGTCCCAGGAACTGGCCTTCTTGACCAGATAGAGGATGCTGGCAACAAAGACGATGAAGAATGCCAGGAACGATACCCAGGCCACCGAGACGTGCCAGTAAAAAACTCGCTGCACTATGCCCATCGACCGCTCGGTGGGCACCCACATGAATATGAGGTACAGGGAAAGCGTCAGAAACGCGGCACTGGCGACAAGCAGGGCATAGGTCGGCCAATTTTTGTTATCCAACTGTTTGTCCAACTATCAATGCGGTCCTTTCTATCCGTACCGTAGCGGCGCGGTCTGTGCGCCTCCTCCCCGGCGAGGTGACCTCGCGGCTACGGCGTTCACTATGCGTTGTTTGTCTTGGTCAGCGGTGCTCCGCAACTGGTACAGAAGCGGTCGCCGGGTGAATAGGGCGCGCCGCAGGCGCGGCATGATTGCTTCAATGAAGCGCCGCAAGTAGTACAGAACCTGGCCTGTGCCTTCTGCGGCCGGCCACATTCAGGACATGGCTGCCCGGAGGCTTGGGGCGCCGCCTGTCCCCTCCGCATGGCGATCTGTTTTTCTATTTGGTCGTCCGTCCCTTTCCCTCTCCGGCTGCGGATTTCCGTTTCGATGGTGTCGCCTTGCGGCCACAGGCGGGGACCCGCCACAGGCGGATGGTACCGGCTATCTTGGACGCCATCCAATTCCTTCATGATTCCGACGGCCCGGGTCTTGTATTTCTCCTCCAGTTCCCGGTGGTCGGACGGAGACAGGTTGCCCAACTCGTACTCGAACTGGAGTTCTTTTATTGCCGTATAGGCTGCGGTCTTTCGCGCCTGGAGTTCGCTCAACTCTTCATCGCCGGCCGCGGTCTCCTGCCTAGCGCCGCGAAACAACGGCAGGGCTACAAAGGCCAGCACCGCGGCCATCAAGACAATTGCCAGCAGAAAGATCACGGCATCTCCTTGAGCTCTTTCTCCAACCGGCGCCGGTATTCCTGTTCGATCGGACTGGAGCCGCCCGTGCTATCACCTGCGTCGGCATCGCCGCCGCCCTTGCCTTTGCCCCGGGATGCCCAGCGGCTCAACAAGACGACCAGCAGCATACCCCCGCCAATCAGTCCGGCAAATGGGGCAATATAAGCCACCAGATTCAAGCCGGCCTTGGGTGGCTCGACCAGCACCTTCTCACCGTACTTTTCCACGAACAGGGCAATTATCTGATCGCTGGTCTTGCCCTGGTCCAGTTGAGTCTTGATGGTACTCCGCATGCTTGCCCAGCTCTGGCAATTCGGCTGCTCGGGACAGTTGGTCAGTATAGCATTACACCCGCACTGGCAAACCAGCTTCATGCCGATGTCATCTACGACGGTGGTCTTTTTTGGCGGCTCCTGGGCGCTGGCCAGGCGGGGTTGGTCCAGGGCGAGGGATGACAAACCGAGGCCGATCAGGATGACGGCCAACAGCATTGCCAGGGGCCATTCCCGGGGATTGGAATATTTTATGTGATTAGATGATCGGATGTTCATGAGGATTGCCTCCGGCGTTTCTCGGGCCACATGGCGACCACGGTGCCGCCGATAAGCATGAGGCTGCCCAGCCACAGCCAGGCGACCAGAGGGTTGATGACCACTTTGAACCCGGCCACCTGGCCAGCCTGGTCGACCCCGATAAGGATTATGTACACGTCTTCGAGCAGGGTGCTCCTGATGGCCACCTCGGTGGTCGGATTGTCGTAGTTCTTGTAGACCGCTTTTTCCGGGGTCAACTGTCCCACAAATTGTCCTTCGTTGTAGAGCGACATGGTGGCCGCCACCACGTCCCGGCTTTCGGTGCGGAACTGGCTCAGGTTTTCGTATTTCAGGGTGTAGACTTTGCTGGTCATGGGAGACTGGATGGTCAGCGTTTCCTGGGGCGCCAGGCTCTGCTCCACCGAAGTCGTATACGCCCTGGAGCCGATGACCCCAATGGCCATCAAGATAATGCCGACGTGAACAATATACCCGCCATATCTCGGCCTGTTGCCGGCTATCAGGCCGAAGAAGGAACTGAAATAGTCATGCCCTGAAGTCCGGCGTTTGGCCCTGGCACCCCGGTACAGTTCCAATATTATTGTTGCCAGGACGAAGCCACAGACAGCGAAACCGAACAGGCTGAAGGCCGCCCTTATGCCGGCGATGAACAGTGCCACGGTCAACGCCATGGAAGCAAAAAACGGGTACAGGAAATTGCGAATCAGGTTGCTCTTCGACGCCCGGCGCCAGCCGATCAAGGGACAGATGCCCATCAGCAGCACCAGCAGCAAGAAGATTGGTCCGTTCACCTGGTCGAAGAACGGCGGCCCCACGGTTATCTTCACCCCGCGGACGGCTTCAGTGATCATGGGGAAAATGGTGCCCAGGAAGGTGGCGAAGGTGGCCGCCACCAGGATAAGGTTGTTTATCAGGAAGGTGCTTTCCCGGGACAAAAGCGAATCGATTTCGTCATCGCTTTTCAGGTTGGGGCTGCGCCAGTACAAGAGATAGGTGGAAAGGATGACCGAGATGGCAAGGAAGCCCAGGAAGAACGGACCCAGGGAAGTGTCGCCGAAGGAGTGTACCGACGAGATGATGCCGCTACGGGTGACCATGGTCCCGAATATGGCCAGGTTGAAGGTAAGAATGACCAGCAAGATATTCCATATCTTGAGCATGCCCCTTCGTTTCTGGATCATCACCGAGTGCAGGAAAGCGGTAGCCGTCAACCATGGCATCAGTCCCGAATTCTCCACCGGGTCCCAGGCCCAGTAGCCTCCCCACCCCAATTCCACGTAGGCCCACTGGGCGCCGGCCAGGTTGCCGATTCCCAGCAGCACCCAGAAAATCAGGGTCCAGGTCCTGATGCTGCGCAACCATTCATCGTTCAACCGCCGGGTGATAAGCGCCGCCAGGGCAAAGGCGAAGGGGATGGTGAACCCTGCGTATCCTGCCAACTGGGCCGGAGGATGTATTATCATGCCGGGGTTCAGCAACAGGGGATTAAGTCCCTTGCCGTCGGCGGGCGTAAACCCCAGTTTCTCAAAAGGATTGGTTACCGTGACCATTGCCAGGTAGAAGAAAGCCTGGACAAGCATCAGCACCATTATGATGTAGGGCATCAACTCACGGTGACGGTCTTTATTCTGCGCCACCACGATGCCGCAGGATATGCCCAGTATCAGGGCCCACAGGAGCATCGATCCCGCCTGGCCGCCATAAAAGGCCACCAGGGTATATACCAGGCTCATGTCGCGGCTGCTGTAAGAGGCTACGTAGGCTACCTGGAAGTCACGCGTCAGGAAAAGGTATGCCAGGACAAGGGAGGAGATGGTCACCAGGGCGGCCACGGCATAGACGGCGTTCCTGGAGCTGGCGATCAGCTCGGGATAGCCTTTCTTCTTGCCGATGACGGCCACCGCGGCGGCATACAGTGAAGTAGCGAGGCCTAGAAGGAGAGTGAAATAGCCGAATTCAGCCATATTGTTGGAAGAGTGAACAATCCGGTTCCCTCTCCCTTGACGGGAGAGGGTTAGGGTGAGGGTGAAGAGATGATTTCAGACTGATGCCTGGGTGCATGATAGTTATTCCCCCTCCCTCGACGGGAGAGGGTCAAAGCCGGCCATGACGCGGGCGAAGGGGTGAGATTGAAAGGGATCAATATCGCTCAGGAAACCGCCGGCTCATATTTGGAGGCGCATTTAGCCATAAGATTGGTGGCCTGGAAAGTGCCGTCGCGCCCGTATTTCCCTTCCGCTACCACCGTGACCCCGGGGGCAAAGGTATCCGGCACTACCCCGCGGTAGACTACAGGCATGGTGACGCCCGCTTTTTCCACGTCCTCGATCACAAACCGGGTTTCGCGCGTCCGGGCGTCGAACTTCAGGTTGTCGGCCTGTACCAGGCCCTCCACCCTTATGTTCTGCTGATAGGCTTCCTCTCCCATGCTCTTCAGTTCACTGACCGTGTAGTAAAAGTTACCACTCCGCACCGCGTTAAAGAAAAGAAGCCCGATAGCGATAATGACTACAGGTATTCCAATGAAAAACTTCTTGCTTCTCATAGTGTACCCTCCGATATGAGGCGCTCTGGACTATTGTTAATAATGTAATTCCTCAACAATAAAAGTATATATTCTGGTCTTTTAAAAAGCAAAGAGATTGCCGGTTCCTTCCGATCAGCCGGGCCAGCCCAAGGCCTTGATAAATCGTTTCGCTTCTTCAATGTCCTTGCGAACATCTTCAGAGCTGAGTCCGCTAGAAACCAGCGGAGGATATCTCTGAACGAGGTAATAACCAGAAACTCGTTCACACAGGCTGCGGAATTCTTCGATAGACGGATGGTACTTCGCAGCGTCTGTAAGGAGGTCATGAAGAGCGTGAGTTTTTTTCAGTCTCCAACCGCGCTCAAGCAAAAATGCTTTCAGGTGCTTTTCTAACGATTGTTGCAGAAAATATCCTGCAGCTTCCGGGTCATCATCTTTCAAATTCCTAGCCGCACGTTCGAAGTCCTTTTCAGCGACGCGCCTCCAGTCTTGCGGCTGCGACTGCTCCTTTTCATTCATACTTCAACACCTGTCTTCAGTATGTCTTCGACAAACTGGTCTCCCAGTTTTAACCGCTTCTCGACTTCTTCAGGGTTGAGTACAATGGGTGAAAGCCCGAGCCCCTGGTACAGGTCGCGGACCAGCTTGAGCACGGTTGCCATACGCTCGACGAAACCCTGGTGCGTCTCCGCTATGACCAGAACATCGACGTCGCTATCTTCAGTGGCCTCTCCCCTGGCGTACGAGCCATAAAGAATGACCTTCTGCGCGTGATATTCTGCCTTTAGACGCGTGCTGATAACTTTGAGACGCGGTAGCAGGTCTTTCATAGTAAAACCCCAACTTGAAGTATAGCACATGGCGACTCGCAGCAGGCGACCGGTTGACGGTGGGAATACTCTAAGGTAGTATCTAGTATTGCTATTTGCGGCGACCATGGTTAGAATAAGTTAGGCAACTTGTCGCCTTTGATTTTTGATAAGAGTTTAAGGAAGCAGACCATGACGGATGGATCGCCTGAGACCACCCAGTCAATCAGAAAAGTGAGCCTGACGGTAAGCGGAATGACCTGCGCTTCTTGTGTCGCCCATGTCGAGGAAGCCATAGGGTCATTGCCGGGGGTCCAGAAAGTGGTGGTAAACTTGGCCACGGGAAAGGCGGCGGTCGAGTTCGATCCCGGCAAGACCACTATCGCCGCCATGCAGAAAGCGGTGTCCGAGATCGGCTATGAGGTTGTCCTGACTTCAGCCAATCTCCACATCACCGGTATGACCTGCGCCGGCTGCGTGGCCAATATTCAGACCGCGGTGGGACAACTGCCGGGCGTGGTCAAAGTAGTGGTCAATCTGGCCACCGAGTCCGGGAGGGTGGAATACGCCCCTGAGGTGACCTCCCTGGCTGAGATCAAGAAGGCCATCGAGGAGCTGGGCTACGCGGCGGCGGAGCGGGCCGAGGGCCAGGCGCTTCTCGACCGTGAAAAGGGTGAGCGGGAAAGAGAGATACGGCGCCAGAGAAGAAACATGCTCATCGTCTGGCCGATCGGAATGATAATCATGATCGGCACCTTTCAGCCCTACTGGATCTTGCCCCAGATAGTCCCGGCCTGGATGAACGATAAGCGATTGCTTTTTGCCCTGACCACGCCCATCGTTTTCGGTCCCGGACGCGAGTTCTTCATCTATAGCTGGAACGGCCTCAAACGGGGCATTACTGACATGAACTTGCTGTATGCCACCGGAATCGGCGCCGCCTATCTCATCGCGGTGATCAATACCTTCTGGCCCGATGCCGGTTTTGGCGGGCCCGATGCCACCTTCTACGAGGCGGCGGCTCTGCTGACCGCCTTCATCATCCTCGGTCGCTATCTTGAAGCCATCACCCGCGGCCGCACCTCGGAAGCCATCCGCCGCTTGATGAAGCTCCAGCCGAAGCGGGCGCGGGTGGTCCGGGAGGGCGCCGAAACGGATATCCCGGCCGAAGAGGTGGTGCTGGATGACATTATCCTGGTCCGGCCGGGCGAAGCGATCCCGGTGGATGGACTGGTGCTGGAAGGTTATTCCGCCGTGGACCAGTCGATGATCACCGGGGAAAGCATACCGGTTGAGAAGAAGGCCGGCGACGAGGTGATCGGCGGCACGATTAACAAGACGGGGGCCTTTAAGTTCAAAGCTACCAGGGTTGGAAGCGAGACCGCCCTGGCGCAGATCATCAAGCTGGTCGAAGAGGCCCAGACCACCAAGGCGCCTATCCAGAAGATCGCCGACCGGGTGGCGGGACACTTTATCCTGGGCGTCCATATTCTGTCGCTCATCGTCTTCCTGTTCTGGTTCTTCATAGGCTTCGACCGCTGGTTCGTTCCTGAGAGCCGGCTTATTCTGACTCCCTATACGCTGATGGGCCTGGGCGTTTTCGGCTTTTCTTTACTTGTCTCGGTGACTGTCCTGGTTATTTCCTGTCCCTGCGCCGTGGGACTTGCCACCCCCAGCGCCATCATGGCCGGTAGCGGAAAAGGGGCCGAGTATGGCATTTTGTTCAAGGGCGCCGATGCCATGGAGATCACTGCCAGGGTCCAGGTTGTCGTATTTGACAAGACAGGGACACTCACCCGGGGAGAGCCTTCGGTCACGGATGTGCTGGCGGTGGCCCAGCGCGGCGAAGATGAGGTGTTGCAACTGGCAGCCATTGCCGAAAAGAACTCGGAACATCCCCTGGGCGAAGCGATCATGCGGGGCGCCAGGTCCCGCGGGCTGGAGGTGGCCGATGCCGAGAGCTTTGAGTCCATACCGGGTCAGGGCGTGCAGAGCCGCTACGGCGGCCACGACATAGTCCTGGGCAACAGAAAGCTGATGGCGGAAAGGAAAATAAATCTGGAAGGTCTCTTGCCCCAGGCTGAAAAATTCGAACTGGAAGGCAAGACGGCCATGTTCGTGGCCTCGGACAATCAGGCCAGGGGCATAGTGGCCGTGGCCGACACGCTGAAAGAGACCTCGGCCTACGCAGTCGATGAGCTCCACCGGATGGGACTGCAGGTAGCCATGATCACCGGCGACAACCGGCGCACTGCGGAAGCTATCGCCCGGCAGGTCGGCATTGACCGGGTCCTGGCCGAGGTGCTGCCCGAGGACAAAGCCAATGAGGTGAAGAAACTGCAGTCGGAGGGCTTGAAAGTGGCTATGGTGGGCGATGGGGTCAATGATGCCCCTGCCCTGGCCCAGGCCGATGCCGGCATAGCCCTCGGTTCGGGGACCGATGTGGCCAAGGAGACGGGGCATGTCATCCTGATAAAGGATGACCTTCTGGACGTGGTGGCCGCCATCCAGGTTGGCCGGCAGACCCTTCGCCTGATCAAACAGAACCTGGGATGGGCCTTCGGCTATAACACGGTGACCATCCCCATCGGGGCAGGTCTGCTATATCCGGCCACGGCCCAGATCGTCAGCCCCGAGCTGGCGGCGCTGCTGATGGCCACCAGTTCGCTGTCCGTTACCCTGAATACGCTGCGAATGCGGGGCTATGTCCCGCCGGTGCGCCGGACGCCGGCAAAGCCGGTCCTGGTGGAACACATGCCGCCGGTGGCGCGAAAGGAGCCGACCCGTGCATGATACAAGAAGGTATAGCCCGGCCCTGGTTGCCGCCATCATTTACACCGGGATTTCGGTACTGGCTTCAGGTGTATTCGTGGTGGTGACGCTTATCGGAGACTATAGCTGGGTGGCCCGCGTCGGCGGCGCCGCCTGGGTGTTCCTCCTGACCATGATCGTCCTTATGCCGGTGGTGATACCCGCAGTCAAACGTTGGGGCTAACCAGAGAGCCTGCTTGCAGCTGGCTAAACTGCTGCGGGTAGGGGGCAAGTGGACCACGGGTAAAACGTAGGGGCTAACCAGAGAGCCTGCTTGCAGGCTCGGCGGCTAGCCCGCCCGTGGCGGCACGATGCTCCAATGCCCGGTGCCTGAACCAAGAGTTTGACAAATACTATCAATAGTCTAGAATTTAACCAGGATAAAAATGAGAACCGAAAGAGGTTGATCGTGAGTTGGCCGAATCATCGCAGACGTGTAAGAAGCAGGAAAGACCCTGTGTGCGGCAGGGATGTCGACAGTTCCGCCATAGGTGCGTCTACCGAGTATGAGGGAACACGCTATCATTTCTGCGCCCCTGCCTGTCTCCAGGCATTCGAGGCTAATCCCGGTCATTATGTTGGCGGGACTGCCGACGCCAGAGCTGAGGCAAGCAAACGAGGGGCGCATCACCATGCCGGCAGCAAGGGGCACGGCTGCGAGTGAAGGTCATTCGCTCTCCTCTCTCCCTTGATGGGAGAGGGCCAGAGCCTGCCCTGAGCGAAGTCGAAGGGGTGTGGGTGAAATCCCCATCACCTTTCCACTCTCCCTCGAAGTCAGGGTTAGGGTGAAATCTGATCATTCAAGCGAGGTAACATAAATGTCAGGTATTCCCATAAACATAGACCCGACTATTTTTCACGCCGGTCCCCTATCGCTGAGATGGTACAGCGTCTTCGTGATGCTGGCTATCCTTGGCGGTCTGATGGTCGGCATCCGCGAAGGGAAGAGGGTGGGCATACGCCAGGATGACATATTCAATGCCACTCTCTGGGCAATTGTCGGCGGCATTGTCGGCGCCCGTCTCTTTCATGTCGTCGACAAGCTCGACTTCTATCTTCAGAATCCGCATCTCATCTTCGCTTTCAACCAGGGAGGCCTGGCCATATGGGGTGGCGTGGCCGGCGGACTGACGGCCGCCTTGGTTTATGTAAAGTCCAGAAAGATCAACCTTACCACCTTTTTGAGTGTAGGAATCCCTGCATTGCTGGTGGGCCAGATCATCGGTCGCTTTGCCTGCATAGTTAATGGCGATGCCTATGGAGGCCCGACTTC
>CAZFEA010000106.1:0-10272 GCA_964518085.1 uncultured Dehalococcoidia bacterium | reverse complement strand
GGGTGCTGCTCTCCCGCAAGGGGAGAAGAGACCAGTGTGCACTCAGTACTACGTAAAATTTTGCTTTGAATCAGACTCGCCCGCGGTGATGAGCTCATTTCTCGGCGGCTCTTCCATGATCTCGGCTAAGGAGGCTCCTGGAGGCACCATGGGATAGATGTTTTCCTCGGGCTCGACCACAAAATCGACGAGGAAAGGCCCGTCATAGTCCATTGCCTGCTGGATGGCGGCCGGGACCATTTTCTTATCGGTAACTTTTATTCCAGGTATGCCGTAAGCAGCGGCCAGCTTTACAAAATCAGGGTTCAAAAGTGGTGTGGCCATGTAACGCTTTTCATAGAAGAGCTGCTGCCACTGCCGCACCATGCCCAGGAAACCGTTGTTCAGGATGGCAATCTTCACCGCAGCCTTTTCCTGGACGATGGTAGCCAGTTCCTGCATCGTCATCTGGAACCCGCCATCGCCGGCCACACACCAGACGGTCTGGTCGGGACGGCCTATCTTGGCGCCCATGGCTGCCGGGAGTTCGAAGCCCATTGTTCCCAGGCCGCCGGAGGAAATCAGGGAGTTGGGCCTATCATACCAGTAGTAACGGGCGGCCCACATCTGGTGCTGGCCGACCCCGGTAACCACAATGGCATCTCCCCTGGTGGCCTCGTAGATCGAGCGGATCACGAACTGCGGGAGAACATGCTCCGATTCGCGCACGAAGGTTGAAGGATGCTCCTTCTTCCAGCATTCCAGTTGCATGATCCAGGGCAGCCTGCTGGCAGGAGATACCAATGGGTTCAGCGCCTGCAAAACGTGTTTGCAGTCCCCTACGATGGGCACGTCAACCCGGACGTTCTTGCCTATCTCGGCGGCGTCGATATCCAGGTGAATGATCTTGGCGGCGGGAGCGAAGCCGCTGGCCCTGGCGGTAGCCCGGTCATCGAAGCGCATGCCCAGGGCAATTACCAGGTCGGCATTGTGGATGGCCATGTTGGCATAGGCCGTGCCGTGCATCCCGATCATCCCGAAGCTCAAGGGGTGCGATTCGGGGAAACAGCCAATTCCGAGCAAGGTAGTGATCACCGGAATCTGAGCCTTTTCCGCAAGCTCCCTGAGACTGGAACAGGCATTGGAAATCAGTATGCCCCTGCCGGCCACGATGACCGGCTGCTTGGCGCCGTTGATCAGGGAGGCCGCTTTCTTGACCTGGGCGGGATGGCCGTGCAGCACCGGTTTGTGGCCGGGAAGATTTACCCTTTCGGGATATTCGAACTCGGCCAGGTCGGTGAAAACGTCTTTAGGGATATCGATATGCACTGGTCCCGGCCGCCCGGTAGTGGCAAGGTAAAAGGCCTCCTTGACCACGTCGGCCAGGTCTGAAGCGCTCATCACCAGGTAATTATGTTTGGTGATGGGCAGGGTAATGCCGGTTATGTCCACTTCCTGGAAAGCGTCTTTGCCGATAAGGGAGCGGGCCACCTGCCCGGTGATGGCAATCATAGGGGCTGAGTCCAGGTAGGCATTGGCAATGCCGGTAACCAGGTTGGTCGCTCCCGGCCCGGAGGTTGCCACACATACACCCACCTTCCCGGTCGCCCGGGCATAGCCGTCGGCGGCATGGGCCGCGCCCTGTTCGTGGCGGACCAGCACGTGCCTGATGTTCTTATACTGGGTCAGTGTGTCGTAAAAAGGCAGGACGACACCCCCGGGGAAGCCAAATATGAGATCGACTCCCTCCTTGATCATCCCTTCACAAAGAATTTGAGCGCCGGTTAATTTCATATCAGTCCTTCAGTCAACGAATACGGCGCCAGTACTCGCCGAGGTAACTTTTTCCGCGTAACGCTTGAGATAGCCATGATGGACCTTTGGAACAAACTCGGGTGCCTGCTTCAACCTGGCTGCAAGCTCGGCCTCGGTCAGCTTGACCTCCAGCTTGCAAGCGGGAATATCTATTCTTATTATGTCGCCATTTTGCAGTGCGGCAATGGGACCCCTGCTGGCCGCCTCGGGGGAAACATGCCCGATGGCCGCCCCCTTGGTGGCGCCGGAAAACCGGCCGTCGGTTATCAGGGCCACCTCCTTGTCCAGCCCCATGCCGGCGAGCAGCGATGTCGGCGTCAACATTTCCCTCATGCCGGGCCCGCCCCGCGGCCCTTCGTACCTGATCACCAGCACCTCACCCTTGCCGATGGTCTGACCCATGATCGCCCTGGTGGCTTCCTCTTCGGAATCAAAGACGCGGGCCGGTCCCTCGTGGACCAGCATTTCCGGGGCCACCGCGGCGCTCTTGACCACCGCTCCCTCCGGAGCGATGTTGCCGAACAGGATGGAGAGCCCGCCGGTAGCCGAAAAGGCCGTTTTGGTGGTATGGATGACATCCTCATTGGTAATAGCGGCGTCTTTCACGTTTTCCGCCAGGGTCTTGCCGGTGACCGTCATGGCATCGCCGCGCAGGAGACCTATGATCTCCTTCATCACCGCGCTGATGCCGCCGGCGTGGTCGAGGTCCTGAATATGATAGTTGCCCGAGGGGCTGATCTTGCACAGGTGCGGCGTGCGCTGGCTTATTTCATTGATCCTGGCCAGGGAGAATTCCACACCGGCTTCATGGGCGATTGCCATAAGGTGCAACACGCTGTTGGTGCTGCCGCCCAGGGCCATGTCCACGGCAAAAGCGTTGGCGATGGCCTCGGGCTTCAGGATATCCCTGGGCTTGATGTCTCTGGCCACCAGTTGGAGGATTTGCCGGCCGGCCTCTTTGGCCAGCCTGGTCCGCCGTGCGGCGACAGCCGGCACTGTGCCGTTGCCCGGCAGGGCCATTCCCAGGGCCTCGGACAGGCAGTTCATGGTGTTGGCAGTGAACATTCCGGCACAGCTCCCGCATCCCGGACAGGCCCGGGTTTCAAGCTGTCGAAGCTGGTCCTGGCTCATTTCGCCCTTGACCACTTTGCCCACCGCCATAAAGACCGTGTTGAGGTCGATATCCTGTGTGCCGAAATCGATGTCCGTGTCCCAGTGGCCGGCCAGCATCGGGCCGCCGCTGAGCACCAGGGCAGGGACATTTAACCTGGCCGCGGCCATCAACATGCCCGGGATGATCTTGTCACAGGTGGGCATGAGCACCAGCCCGTCGAAGGCATGCGCCTCGGCGACAATCTCCACCGAGTCGGCGATGGTCTCCCGGCTGGGCAAGCTAAACTTCATCCCCGGATGGTTCATGGCGATACCGTCGCATACGCCGATGGTATTTACCTCGAAGGGCACACCGCCGGCCTCGCGTACTCCGGCTTTGACGGCATCGGCCAGGGCCTTCAGGTGCACATGGCCGGGAATAACCTCGCTGAAACTGTTGACAATACCGATGAACGGCTTTTCCATGTCGGCCGGGGTGCAACCCACAGCATAGAGCAGGGAGCGGTGCGGCGCCCGCTCGATGCCCTTTCTTACAGCGTCGCTTTTCATAACTTTCCTGTTTACCGATTGATCTTTGGGAAAAAACGGGAGAATGGGATGAAAAAAAATCGTGAACCTACAAAATAGCACAGGGGCAATTTGTTGTCAAGAATAAGTGGGTCCCGTATACAGCATCGCGACACCATGCCGACGATTTAAGTGTCCTCCGGCTCCTAACTAAGTAGCCTTACGAATAGTGCTTCCCGCCAGGAAGTCACATAATCGTGGACAAAAGGACCCGTACGAAGGTAGCTCACATATGTCACGAGAGATGGCCATTAGCGGTAACCTGCTGCCATTCCTGTGCCGGCACTTGCCTCCGGAGCTGGCGCCGCTGGTTGACCTTGCCCTGGACGTGCGCTGGACGTGGAACTACGGTAGCGACCAGTTATGGCAATCTGTTGACCGCCAGGCCTGGGAAAAGAGGCGCAATCCCTGGTGGATATTGCAGACCCTTTCCCAAAAACGGATCTCCGAACTGGCGGCAGACGCCGAGTTCAAACAGATGCTCAAGCGTTGCGTTGCCGCCCGCGACGAGTACCTGGGCCAGCCCACCTGGTTCAGCGAGTACCAGGCCATGCCCGGCATCGCCTATTTCTCCATGGAATTCGGCCTGGCAGAAGAAATTCCCCTGTATGCCGGTGGTCTGGGCATCCTGGCAGGCGATTACCTGAAAACGGCCAGCGACCTTGGCTTGCCGGTGGTTGCCGTGGGGCTCCTCTACCAGGAGGGCTATTTTCGCCAGGTGCTCGGCCCCGACGGCGGCCAGATGGCAGTCAACCCGCACAACGACCCTACCAACCTTCCGATTTGCCCTGCAACAGACGCCGCCGGAGGATGGCTCCGCGTGCCTCTCATGTTACCCGGCCGGCGATTGTACCTGCGCGTGTGGCACGTGCAGGTCGGCCGCGTGTCGCTGTATCTTCTGGACAGCAATGAACCCACAAATGCTCCAGCGGACCGCGGACTTATCGGCAGGCTCTATGACGAGTCTCCCGCTATCCGCCTCGTCCAGGAAATGGCACTGGGCATCGGCGGGTGGAAGGTACTCAAGGCGCTGGGCATTAAGTGCGAAGTGTGCCATCTCAACGAGGGGCATGCCGCCCTGGTGACCCTGGAACGGGCTAGGAGTTTCATGGAGGAATCCCGGGTGGCCTTTCCGGTTGCCCTTTGGGCAACCAGGGCCGGGAACACCTTCACCACTCACACCGCGGTGGAAGCTGGTTTCGACGTTTATGCTCCGGACCTGGTCAAAGAGTACCTCGGGGAGTATGCCGAATCTCTCGGCATGAGCGCCGATGAACTGGTGGCCATGGGCCGCCGGGACCCCAAAGACCCCGACGAGCCCTTCAATATGGCCCTTGTCGCCGCCCGCGGGTCTTCGGCCCTGAACGGGGTCAGCCGTCTCCACCGCGATGTCAGCAAACGGCTTTTCAGCTCCTGGTATCCCGGTTGGCCGGTAGACGAGGTACCGGTGAGTCATGTTACCAACGGAGTGCACATGCCATCCTGGGATTCCAGGTGGGCCGACGAACTCTGGACGACGGCGGGAGGTCACGGGTGCTGGTCCGGCCAGTGCGACCTCCTGGGTATCAGGATTAAAGAGCTACCTGACGAGGAAATCTGGGGCCAGCGGAACAGGGCCCGGCAAGAACTGGTAGATTACGTCCGCCGCTGTCTTTCCTCTGAGTTCTGCAGGCACTCGGCCGATGCCGAAACCTTACTCCACGTGCATGAAATGCTCGACCCCGACGCTCTGACCCTCGCTTTTGCCCGGCGGTTTACCAGGTACAAACGCCCCAACTTACTTCTTCAGGACCCGCCTCGCCTGTTACGGCTACTGACCAGCGCGAAACACCCGGTGCAACTTTTGATGGCCGGTAAAGCCCACACTCGCGACCTCCAGGGGATACGCCTCATCCAGGACATGGTACGGTTCACCCGGCAGCCCCGGGTCAGGCATCGGGCCGTTTTTCTGCCGGACTACGACATGCAAGTCGCGCAGCAACTGGTGCAAGGCGCCGATGTCTGGGTCAACACACCCCGCAGACCCTGGGAAGCCTGCGGTACCAGCGGGATGAAAGTCCTGGTAAATGGGGGGATTAATCTCTCAGAACTCGACGGTTGGTGGGCCGAAGCTTATTCTCCTGATGTGGGATGGGCCATAAGCGACAATCAGGAGGAGGACTCTCCAGAAAAGGATGCCGTGGATGCCAGCGAACTCTACCGGTTGCTCGAGGAAGAAGTCATTCCGGAGTTCTATGACCGCGACCCCCTCGGCATACCGAGGCGCTGGATAAATCGAATCCGCACCAGCATGAGCCAGCTTGCCCCGAACTTCAGCAGCAACCGCATGGTCCGCCAATACGCGGACGAACTATACCTGCCTGCGTCAACCCGCTACCAGGAACGAACGGCACACAGCGCAACACTGGCCAGGGAATTGTGTGACTGGCAGACTATGATTGAGCAGCTATGGCCCGAAGTGCGCTTCGAGCAAGTGATGACCACAGTAAATCCCGAGGTCCGCGACTTTGAGGCACAGGTGTATCTGGGTCAACTGAAAAGCGAGTTCGTAAGGGTCGAAATCTACGCTGAGCCAGCCCGGGAGGAAGAATGCATTTGCCACCCGATGCGCCTGAAAGCACGCTTGACCGATCACAGCTATCTCTGGGTGGGCAGCGTCAGGAGCCGGCGTCCACTGGAGCATTTCTCCATGCGGGTAGTGCCGGCGCATCCCCATGCCGGCGTCCCACTTGAAGAACGCCACATTCTCTGGAAATATCCCATTTGTGAAAAGGCATAACGATGCACTGTCTGTGGAGGTCTCTATGAAATGTCTTGTCCTCGCCGGCGGGTTTGCCACCAGGCTTTATCCCCTGACCATTAACAAGGCCAAAGCGCTGTTGCCGTTCCAGGGTGAACCGGTGATAAACCACGCCATCAAACGTGTTCCGCCCGGGATGGAGATCCTCATCTCTACCAATCGCAAGTTTGAAGACGATTTCCGCCACTGGCAGACGAGTTTGGCCAGAAATGTCCGGATCTGTGTTGAAGAGGCAGCCACCGACGAACAGAAGATGGGCGCCGTGGGGGCCGTCAACTTCTGGGTCGCAAGAGAGAGGGTTGAAGAAGACCTGATGGTGCTTGCCGCCGACAACTATTTTGAGTTCGACCTCAGCGATCTCGTCATGGCCTTTGATGGGAAAAACCCGCTGATAGCGGCTCACGATGTTGGCGACAAGCACAAAGCCTGCGAGATCGGTGTCGCCTGCAGGGTGGGACTGGTCGTCATCGAAGAAGGGAAGGTAAAGAGATTTGACGAAAAACCGGCTGAGCCTACATCGAGCATCATCGCCACGGGAATATACATCTTGCCACAACGGATATTCCCACTGCTGTCTGATTATTGCGCCGAATGCAAGCGCGACAACCTGGGCAGCTTCATAAGCTATCTCCTGGACCGGTACGAAGTCACGGCTTATCTTTTTGCCAGCACGTGGATCGACATTGGAGAGGAAATAAAAAGAGGCAGGGTGACCGTCTAGTACTTGGTGCACAAATGCGGAAATGAGAGAAGAAAGATGATTACCAGGATTTCGACAGGTATCGAAGGACTTGACCGTCTCACCGACGGCGGATTCATCAATGGTAAAGTGTACCTCGTGAGCGGCGAATGCGGCACCGGCAAGACCATTTTCGGGCTGCAATACCTCCGCACAGGTCTGGAACGGGGGGAAAACGGGATATACATTTCCGGTGATGAAAAACCCGCCCATCTGGTAACCGATGCAGAAGCATTGGGGTGGCAACTCGGTGATTATGTTCGAGAACACAGGCTCGGCCTGCTGGATGTTTCCCCTTTTTTCCGTGACATGCGGGCCGGCAAAGCCAGAGACGTAGACACGAGCACTGTCATAGCCGACCTTGCCAGGCATGTCAAGCAAATAGATGCACGGCGAATAGTCATTGACCCTATCGCCCCTCTCATTTTCAAGGACGAGTCGCAGCCTGGCCTCAGGGAGTACATAAGAAGCATCGTCTTCGCCATGGAGGACAACCTCGGCTGCACCGTCCTGATTACCTCGGGGACGCCCTCGGGGACATCCGCTCTTTCCCAGCACGGCGTAGCCGAGTTCGTTGTTGAAGGGGTCATTGTTCTCAGCATACGCCAATACCAGGGACGTCGCACTCGGGCGCTTTTTGTGCGGAAGATGCGATGCACCCCCGCCAACCTGGACGAACACGCCTTCCAGATTGTTCCGGACAAAGGTATTGTGCTGGGCGAGGTCTGTACCACCTGTCCTTAGCGTGACGGCGTACCGTCTTAATCCCCCTTTTCAAAAGAGGGAGACCGGTCTTATAGTGAAACGAACATGAATAGGTTCCCAGAACCAGGAACAGGAAGATGGGGCGGCATTAGTCCAAGCTCCCGTGGTCTGCGCTCGGGCGTGTTCGTCATGGTGGCGCTGGGCGCCAACATGTCACTGTCCTGGTATGTAATTTTCCGGGGGATAACCTTTCTTCAGCCCGGATATGACTGGCCCAGCAGGGCATTCGCTGTACTGCTGGTACTGGCTGAGTTTTTCTTGTCGTTCCACGCAGTCGGCTATCTCTTGTCCATTGCCAGGTCATCCAGGCGATACCGGACGGTGAAAGACCACTTCTTTGTATCGGTAAGTCACCAACCAGTTGCGGTAGTTGTAGCCACCTTCAATGAAGACCCGGAAATCGTCGAAGACACGCTCGCTTCAGTATCGAATTTGGACTATCCGGCCAAGAACCTCTACCTGCTCGATGACTCCACGAACCAAAACTTGCAAAGCCGTACGGAACGCCTTGCCGGCAAGTACCACCTGAAGTATGTACACCGGAGCAATCGCCGGGGCTACAAGGCGGGCGCCCTTAACGACCTGTTGCCTGACCTGCCGGAAAAATACCTGGCTGTCTTCGACGCCGACCAGAAACCGGTGCGGGATTTCCTGGACCAGACCACGTCCCTACTTGAGGAAAACCCAAAACTGGCCTTTGTACAAACGCCGCAGTTCTATCACAACGCCGGACAGGGACCTGTAGCCCTGGGCGCAGCCTGCCAGCAGGTAGTCTTCTACGAGTACATATGTGAGGGCAAGAGTGTCGCCAACGCAATGTTTTCGTGTGGAAGCAATGTCGTCTATCGTGTTGAGGCTCTCCGCGACGTAGGCGGTTTCGAAGAACAGACCGTTACCGAAGACTTTGCCACCGGGCTAAAGCTCCATCTGAATGGCTGGCAGTCACTGTATTACAATCACGTATTTGTCCGAGGCCTGGGCCCGGAAAGTCTTGCCGGCTATTGGACTCAACAAATGCGCTGGGCGATGGGCACTATCGGTCTTTTCAAGAGGATGTTGGCTCTGCTGGTGACACGGCCGCGGGCGTTGAAAACAGGCCAGTGGTGGGAGTATTCCCTGTCAGGCTCATACTACCTGGTCGGCTGGGCTAACTTCATCCTGCTCCTGTGCCCCATCGCCTTCCTGCTTTTCGACATTCGCCCGATGATAGCCGAAATTGGCTCTTATCTTGCCGCTTTTTTACCCTATCTTAGCTTCAGCATAGCCAATTTCTATTTCAGTATGGGGCGGCGTGGTCACAAGCCAGCTTCCATGCTGGTCGGTCAGGCCCTGAGCTTCAACTCCTTCTGGGTGCTTATGAATGCAGCCGTAATGGCTCTCCTCAATGTAAAACGCCCTTTCGGAGTGACACCCAAAGGAACGGCAGCCTCACTGCCGCTTAAGTACTTGCTTCCCCATATCCTGCTGCTTGCAGCAAGTCTGGCGGCAATGTTTGCCGGTGTATCCAGGATTGCTCACGGCCAGGGAGCAGTGGTCATTTTCAACATGGTGTGGGCGGGTTATCACATGTTCATACTGGGCACCGTGTTTTATTTCAACCGGTCCTTCGCCTCCTACAAACTACACCCGGTCTTTCTCGAGGCTTAGCTCAATGAGGGCGACATTAGGTTCGATCGTACTTAGCTACGGTCCCACCCCGCCGAACAGTACGTCGGCAATTAGCCAGCGTCAAGACGGGAGCTACTCTCGAGGTGCCGTCTTACGATACCAGTCAGCTATCTCCCATCCGGTAGCAAACCAGACATGCTTGTGGCTACGGATGTAGCTCAACGCTTTGTCCAAACACCAAATCCGGAATGAGTGGCCGATGACATATGGATGAAGAGAAATGGACAGGATGCGGGGCTGGCTGGCACCCTCGCAATGCATAGTATCGAAGGCATTCTTGATCGTCTCGAAGAACTGCTCAGGAGTCCGATGCTCTCCATGGAAGGCATGCAAATCGCTGGTTCCAATTGAAGCCGGTAGAGAAATCAAACTGCCACCGCGGACGGCCATCGAATAAGGTTGGTCATCATTGTACCAGTCGGACAAATATTTTATGCCTTCCTCTGCCAGGATATCCGGGGTATTAAAGGTCTCCGCCATTCCAGGACCCCGCCATCCGGAAGGACGCCAGCCCACAGCCTTTTCGACGGTGTCAAGGCTGTGCCGGATGACCTGTCGTTCCTCTTCCTCTGTCAGGCCCGCAAGCGTCTCAGAGTTGGTAATGCCATGCCCAAGGAACTCCCAACCACGCTTTTTCCCCTCCTCTACGATAACTGGATAGTGCTCGCACGCATCCGCGTTGATGGGGACCGATGCTTTCACGTGGTGCTTGTCCAGGACATCCATGATTCGCCAGATGCCAACCCGGGGTCCATAGTCCAGCGGCGAGTAATTTTGTACATCGGGCACCGGCTTAGGCCCGGGTGGGCCTCCGCGTAATGGAAGA